>NZ_CAXVWM010000127.1:0-20618 GCF_964263775.1 Agreia sp.
TCAATTGCTCAGCTGCGTGATCATCGATCTGAGTTCGGCCAAGAACGATTCCGGGCGGGCGAGGTCATCCTGCGTGTATTGCAGTTCTGTCCACCCTGCCGCCTGAAGTGCCCGTGTGCGCGCAATGTCTTTGCGCCATTGAGCCCTGTCAGCTCGGTGATGGTCTCCTTGGTACTCCATCGACAGCTTGAGGTGGGGGTAGCTCAGATCGACCCTGGCGAGAAATTTACCGTTCGAGTCGAACACGCGTCGGTTGACCGTCGGTTCAGGCAGCCCCGCGAGCACGATGGCGACTCGAAGAAGCGATTCCCGCGGCGATTCTGCTCGTTCGTTGAGCAGGGGAAGCGCCCGCCGGAGGTTGCGAATCCCGCGTCGTGAGGGGTACTCGTCGACGGCACGGGCGAGGTCGACGGGTGTGGTCTGTGGCAGTCGTCGTGCGATAAGTTTGTCGCCGACTGCGACCAACTCGGCCAAGGTCACCATGACGGCGAGGTCGCACCAGGTGCGTTCCGGCGTAGTGACCGGATAACCGAATCGTCGGTCCCAGTCCTGGGCCCGAAGCAGAGTGCTGTGTCCGATGATCCCGCGGGCGTCGACAGCCCGGCGCGATGCGGGGGACGATACATGAAGCTCCGTGTGCGACGTCATCGAGAGGGGAAGCGGCATCGAATAGAGCCGAGCCGCAGTCGTGTGGCTGTAGACACCGCCGGGAGGCATGCGCACGAGAAATGCGCGGCATCGGTCGTCGAGGTAGACGATCGGGCGACGCGGCATTCGGATGCCGTGAAAAGGCTGAAGCAGATCACCGGATCTCAGACGCCCCGGCGTGAGCCCGTGTGCGAGTGCTTCGCGGACGGTGAAAGGGCGATCCGGATACTCAGCGGGCGATTCTTTTCGAGGAGTCACGGGCCCCAGAATGCCCGAATGCGCCGATCCGCCACGGACATTATCCACAGCTTCACTGAGATGCGGAGTTCTGCTGCCTGCACGTCATCGGCGGCGACAGAACTCCGCACCTCAGTGCACGGGCTCTCCGATGCGGCGCAGGGCGTCCTCGATCAGGGCCCAGAATTTGTCTGTGTCGAGGTCGACCGCAACCTGGGTGGTGCAGTCGGCCGGCGGAGGAGAGCGGAAGTCAGCCACGGTCATGCCGAGAGTCAGCGTGCCCGTGAGTTCGACGTCGAGCGGAGTTCTGCGCACGGTCATGACACTCGAATCGATCACGTAGGCCACCGCGCACGGATCGTGAACGGGCGGATGCGTGAAGCCCTGCGCCTCGAGGTAGGTGGTGGCGAAGAAGTCGAGCAGTTCGCCCACGAAGCGCGACGGCGTGGTGCCGATGGCCTCGATGCGCGCGCGGACCTCTGGGGTGGCGAGCGCCTGGTGGGTCAGGTCGAGGCCGACCATGGTGAGCGGCCACGCCTCGTTGAAGACGATGTGCGCCGCCTCCGGATCGATGATGATGTTGAACTCGGCGGTGGCCGACCAGTTTCCGACGTGAAAACCGCCGCCCATCAGCACGACCTCGCGCACCCGGGAAACGATGCGCGGCTCCTTGCGTGCAGCCAACGCGATGTTCGTGAGCCCGCCGGTGGGCACCAGGGTGATCTCGCCGGGTTCACCGGCCATGATCGTGTCGATGATCAGGTCGACGGCGTGCCGCGCGTCGAGTTCGCGGCTCGAGATGGGCAGCTTCGGGCCGTCCATTCCCGATTCGCCGTGGATGTCTGCGGCCACCTCGATACTGCGAACGAGCGGCCTCGGGCATCCGGCCGCGAACGGCACGCCCACGATGCCGGCGATCTCGGCGACCGCCAGGGCGTTGCGGGTGACCTTCTCGAGGGTCTGGTTGCCGACAACGGTCGTCACCGCGAGCAGCTCGATCTCGGGGCTGCCGTGGGCGAGCAGTATGGCGATGGCGTCGTCGTGACCCGGGTCGCAGTCGAGGATGATCTTGCGCGGCATGAAACAACTCCTTCAATTTCATTTCGATCATATATGAAAGTGACATTCATATATGCAACACTGGGCTCATGACTGAGCTCATCGATTCCGCCGCCGCCCGCGTCGAATGGATCAGGTCGCGCATGCGCCTGCTCGCCCGGGTTCGCGAGCAGTTCGCCGTGACGAGGCCTTTCGAGGGGCGTCGCATCGGCATGTCGCTGCACATCGAACCCAAGACGGCAGTACTGCTCGAGACCCTCGCTGCCGGCGGTGCGGAGATCGTCGGAACGGGAAACCACGGGTCGACCCAGGACGATGTGGTCGCGTACCTCCGAGACCAGGGCATGACGCTCTTAGGCCGCCGCGACGACACACTCGACCAGCACCACGCGAACGTGACCGCCGTGCTCGACGCGACCCCCGACATCCTGCTCGACAACGGCGCCGACCTGGCGGCGGGCATCGTGGCCCGCGGCGCGGGCGCGACGCTGATCGGAGGCACCGAGGAGACGACCTCGGGCGGCGACAGGCTGCGTTCCGAGCTCCTCGGCCAGGTTCCTTTTCCGGTGATCGTGATCAACGACAGCCTGCTGAAGCAGCTCGGCGAGAACAAGCACGCGGTCGGCCAGTCGGTGGTCGAGAGCTTCATGCGAATCACGAACCTGATGATTCCCGGGCGCCGGTTCGTGGTGGTCGGCTACGGATGGTGCGGCCGAGGCGTCGCGCACTACCTGCGGGCGCTCGGCGGCAAGGTCGCCGTCGCCGAGGTCGATGAGTTGAAGGCGTTCGAGGCCGCGCTCGATGGCTTTCGGGTCGACACGGCCGACGGCCTCGCCGGGTGGGGCGAGGTGTTCATCACGGCCACCGGTCACGCGAACGTGCTCACGATGTCGGCGATCGAGCGCATGGCCGATGGCGCGATCCTCGCCAACTGCGGGCATTTTCCGTGGGAGATCGACACGGCGTCGCTACGCACTGCGGCGACCGCGACGCGAGCCATCGACGACACGATCGAGCGCATCGACCTGCCGAGCGGTCGGCACGTGATCCTCATTGCCGGTGGCCGCATGTTCAACCTCGCGGGCACGGCGCCGAAGGGCAATTCGCTCGACTCCATGGATCTCGGCTTTCTGCTGCAGGTGCTCTCGCTCGAGCGCGTGGCGACCGGCGCCGACAGCCTGGTCGCCGGCACCCAGCCTGTTCCCGACGACCTGGAACGCGAGATCGCGCGCCGGATGGTCGCGGCCATGGGCGCGAGTCTCTAGGCCATGCCTGTCCTCTCCGAAAAGAGCACGCCGGTCGAGCCGGAATATGCCGCTCCCGCTCTCGACAAGGGTCTCGACATTCTCGAGCTGCTGTCCGCGACGAGCGGAGGTCTGGGCCAGGCCCAGATCGCGTCGGGCGTCGGGCGTTCGGTCAGCCAGATCTTTCGGGTGCTCAGCACCCTCGAGCGACGCGGCTACGTGCACCGCGACGCGCAGTCCGGGCTCTACGTTCTTTCGCTGAGACTGTTCGACCTCGCCCACCGGCACGATCCTCTGCGCGGCCTGCTGCAGGCATCCGTCGGCCCCATGCGCGCCCTCGCAGACGCGACCGAGCAGTCGTGCAACCTGAGCGTCGAGGACTCGGGGCTGTCGCGGGTCGTCGCGCAGGTCGAGAGCCCGGGCGACTTCGGCTTTCAAGTGCGGGTCGGCGCCCTGTTTCCGCTCGACGAGACGGCGACGGGCGAGGTGCTGCGGGCTTTCCGCCCGGGCGATCCGGATGCGCAGGCGCCCGAACTCGGCGCCGTCCGCACGGCGGGGTACGTCGAGCGCGGCGATGAGCTGCACGCCGGCGTCATCGATATCGTCTTTCCCGTGCTGCGCGCCGACGGCACCGCCGTCGCCGCGCTCACCGTTCCCTACGTTGCGACTCGGGCAAGCGTGCGCCGCGTCGACGAGGTGCGACGGCTCGCACGAGCGACGGCCTCGCAGATCGCCACCAGCCTGTTCCCGGAATCGACGCCGTAGGCTGGTCACCATGAACGATTCCCGAGAGCTGTACACGCTCGACAACGGCCGAACGAGCATCCAAGCTCTCCCCAAAGTCTCTTTGCACGACCACCTCGACGGCGGTCTGCGCCCCGCAACGATCCTCGAGCTCGCCGACTCCGTCGGCTTCGAGGTGCCGGCGGCAGACGCTGAGGCACTCGGCGAATGGTTCGAGGATTCGGCCGATTCGGGGTCGCTCGTCGACTACCTCGCGACGTTCGATGTGACCCTCGGCGTGATGCAGACCACCGAAGGACTCGCCCGGGTGGCCCGCGAATTCGTGCAGGATCTGGCAGCCGACGGTGTCGTCTACGGCGAGGTGCGCTGGGCTCCCGAGCAGCACGTCGCCCAAGGCCTGACCCTCGACGAGACCGTCGAGGCGGTGCAGCAGGGCATCGAGCAGGGGCTCGACGACGCCCGCAACGACGGCAAGACGTTGCGCGTGGGGCAGCTGGTCAGCGCCATGCGGCACGCCGAACGCGGTCTCGAGATCGCCGAGCTCGCCGTTCGTCATCGCGAGCGTGGCGTCGTCGGATTCGACATCGCGGGAGCGGAACTCGGCTTTCCGGCCGGCAAACACCGAGCGGCGTTCGACTACCTGGCCCAGAACTACTTTCCCGTCACGGTGCACGCGGGTGAGGCCGACGGCCTCGACAGCATCCGCGGAGCCCTGTTCGACGGCCGTGCACTCCGCCTCGGCCACGGCGTACGACTCGCCGAAGACATCCGTATCGAATCGAGCGACGACGAGAACACCTTCGTCACCATCGGCGGGCTCGCCCAATGGGTCAAAGACCGCGAGATCGCACTCGAGCTCTCGCCCTCGTCGAACCTGCAGACCGGCGCGATCGCTGCGTGGGGAGACGAGCTGCACGACCACCCGTTCGACCTGCTCTACCAGCTCGGCTTCACCGTCACCGTCAACACCGACAACAGGCTGATGGGCAACACGACCCTCAGCCGCGAGCTCTCTCTTCTGTCCGACGCCTTCGGCTACGACCTCGAAGACTTCGAGGTCTTTCAGCTCAACGCCGCCAACGCCACGTTCCTGCCGCTCGACGAACGCCAAGACCTCGCCGACCTGATCATCGCGGGCTTTCAGGGCGCGTAGCTCATGCGTCTCGACGAGCTGCCCGACGACGTCATCGACCTGCGGGCGCACGCGGCCGATTGGCGCGACGCCGTGCGCCTCGCGGGTGACGCCCTGGTCGCCGGCGGGGTCACGACGGAGGCCTACACCGAGCGCATGGTGCAGGTCGTCGAGGAGTTCGGCGCCTACATCGTGATCGCCCCGGGGCTCGCGCTGGCGCACGCGCGGCCGGGCCCCGATGTTCTGCACGATGGGCTCGCGGTCGTGACACTCAATGAATCCGTGGTGTTCGGGCATCCGCACAACGACCCCGTCGATGTCGTGCTGGCGCTCGCGGTGACGAGCAGCCAGAGTCACGTGACCGTGCTGGCCGACCTGGCGAACGTCTTCAACGACCCGACCGCCGCGAGGTCAGTCGCTCAGGCGACGACGGCCGACGCGGTTCGGGCGGTTCTGGCTCAGAGCCACACGCAGCCCTGATGCCGGCGCACTATCGTTGACCGCATGAAGATCATCGCCTTCTGCGGCGCAGGCATCGGAACCTCCGCGATTCTCAAAGTGAACGCCGAACGTGCGCTCGCTCGCCTCGGCATCCAGGCCGACATCGAGGCCACCGATGTGGCCGGCCTCGCGGTCGCCTCGGCAGACGCCCAGGTGATTCTGGCGTCGCCCGAGCTCGTCAAGTTCATCGGCAAGACCTACGCCGACGTCGTCGTCATCGAGAACTACTTCGATCTCGACGAACTCACCCGCAAGCTCGAGATCGCCCTGGGCTGATTGGGCGCGTCCGGCCAGCTAGTCGGCGATCAGCGTGCGCACGCCCTCCTCCAGGCGTGAGAGGGCCGTCGTCGCAGCCGCTCTGCGCTCCTCGAGCGAACCGTCGGAACTCTGCGTGTCGAGGTAGACCTTGAGCTTCGGCTCCGTGCCGCTGGGTCGAACCATCACGCGCGAGCCGTCGTCGAGATGGATGCGCAGCACGTCCGACGATGGCAATGCGCCGCCGGCGCCGAGCAGGTCGTCGATCGAGAACACTCGGATGCCGCCGATCTCAGCGGGCGGTTCGGCCCGGAGGCGGGCCATCACTCGCGTGATCTGCGACAGGTCCGTCACCCGCACCGACACCTGGCTCGAGGCGAACTGACCGAAGCGCATGCTGAACGCGTCGAGCTGATCGCTGAGGGTGAGCCCGCGGGCGGCGAGCCTGCTCGCCACATCGAGAAGCGCCAGAGCCGCCGAGATGCCGTCTTTGTCGCGAACCGTCGCGGGATTCACGAGATATCCGAGCGCCTCCTCGAAACCGAAGACGAGCCCGGGCGTGCGAGAGACCCATTTGAATCCGGTGAGGGTCTCGACGAACTCGAGGCCGTACTCCGTCGCAATCGCTCGCAGAGCGGGCGACGACACGATCGAGCACGCGAGTGTGCCCGAGGCCGACTGCTCGTCGTGGGCGGCGGCATCCAGAATCTCTGCGGCACGCCACCCGAGCAGCGCGCCCACCTCGTTGCCGGTGAGCGCTCGAAAGCCGGCTGGCTGTGACGTATCACGGATGGCGACGGCCAGTCGATCGGCGTCGGGATCGTTCGCGATCACCAGGTCGGCATCGACCTCGCGCGCCGTCTCGAATGCGAGGTCGAGGGCGCCGGGCTCCTCAGGATTCGGAAAGGCGACAGTGGGAAACGCTGAATCGGGTTCGATCTGCTGGCGCACGACAGCGGGTTCGTCGAAACCGGCGGCCTCGAGCACCGAGCGGAACGTCTGCCAGCCCACCCCGTGCATGGCCGTGTAGACGACCTTCGGCTGCTTGGCCGGTCGGGAGGCGAGCGCTGCGGTCTGGGCGACGTACGCCTCGATCACGGACTCGGGCGCGATCTCGTACCGGTCGGAGCGGGGAAGCTCGAGAACGTTCGCCTCGGCGGCGACGCGCAGGATGTGCTTTGCGATGTCGGCGTCGACGGGCGACACGATCTGCGAGCCCTCGTCGGCACCGCCGAGGTAGACCTTGTACCCGTTGTCGTTCGGCGGATTGTGCGAGGCCGTCACCATGACTCCGGCGCTCACATCGAGGTGCCGCACGGCGAATGCCACGAGCGGGGTCGGTAGCAGGCGGGGCAGAAGGATGGCCCGGATGCCGGCGGCCGCCATGATCTCGGCCGTGTCGCTCGCGAAGACGGCGGAGTTCTTGCGTCCGTCGTAGCCGATGACGATGCTGGGCTGCGAGTCGCCGGCCGTGCGCGCGAGCAGAAAAGCGGCGAGTCCCGCGGCGGCCTGCGACACCAGCACGCGGTTCATGCGGTTGGGCCCGGCGGCGATCTCGCCGCGCAGGCCGGCAGTGCCGAAAGCGAGGCGGCTGTCGAAGCGGTCATGCAGTGCGGCTAAGGCCGACGATTCGCCCGCTGCGCCCGAGTCGATCAGGGTCGACAGCTCGGCGCGAGTCTCGTCATCGGGGTCTTGAGCGAGCCAGGCACGAGCCGCCGTGAGCAGCTCGGCGTCGGTCCGCTCGACGTCGGTCACAGCTCGCCCACGATTCGGGCGAGAAGGGAGCCGATCCGGTTCTCGGCGTTTTTGCCGGCCTCGAGGACTTCTTCGTGGCTCAGCGGGGTCTTCTGAATTCCCGCGGCGAGGTTGGTGATCAGGGACATGCCGAGGATCTCCATGCCGGCCTGGCGCGCGGCGATGGCCTCGAGCGCCGTCGACATTCCCACGATGTGGCCGCCGATCGCCTTCGCCATCTGCACCTCGGCCGGGGTCTCGTAGTGCGGGCCGCGAAACTGCACGTAGACGCCCTCGTCGAGGTCGGCGTCGACTGTGCGCGCGATGTCGCGCAGACGGGAGGAGTAGAGGTCGGTGAGGTCGATGAACGTGGCGCCCTCGAGCGGCGAGTCGGCCGTGAGGTTGATGTGGTCGCTGATCAGCACCGGGGTTCCCGGGGCCCAGGTCTCGCGGATGCCTCCCGCGCCGTTGGTGAGGATCATGGTCGTCGCGCCCGTCGCCGCGGCCGCGCGCACGCTGTGCACGACCCTGCGCACACCGTGGTTCTCGTAGTAGTGGGTGCGTGCTCCGATCACGAGCGCGTGTCTGCCGTTCGGCAGCAGAATAGAGCGCAGCGTGCCTCCATGGCCGACGACCGCGGGGGCCGAGAACCCGACGATCTCCGTCGCATCCACTGTGGCCACGGTCTCGCCGATCAGCTCTGCCGCCCGGCCCCATCCGCTGCCCAGCGTGAGGGCGATGTCGTGATGGGCCACGCCCGTCTTCTCGGCGATCTCGGCGGCCGCCTCGCGCGCGATCTCGAACGGATCGGCATCGGCTGAGTCGAGGGGATTGGCTGTCGTGGTGAGCATTGATCCACCTTAGGTTAAGGCGGTGTTCGCCGTGGGTCGAGGGATGCGCGGGGCGCGGGTTTGGCGGTCGCGCGCGCGACACGGGAGAATGGCCGTCATGGTCTATGAGTTCGAGCGCAAGCAGAGAATCGCCGTTCTCGGCGGCGGACCGGGCGGGTACGACGCCGCAATCGCGGGAGCCCAGCTGGGAGCCGACGTCACTCTCATCGAGCGCGTGGGCGTGGGCGGTTCCGCGGTGCTGACCGATGTCGTTCCATCGAAGACGCTCATCGCCACGGCCGAGGCCGCGAACGCCATCGGCGAGGCCGCCGACCTTGGTGTGCAGTTCTTCACGCGAGGAGGAACCGGAAAGCCGGTTCGTCCCGAGATTGCAGTGAACCTGGCCGCCGTCAACAAGCGGCTGCTCGGCCTCGCGAGGCAGCAGTCCGAAGACATGAAGTCGAGCCTCATCCGTTCGGGTGTGCGCATCGTCACGGGCGAGGGCCGCCTCGATAGCGCGAACTCGGTGATCGTGTCGACCTCGAAGGGCGAAGACGGCACCGACTTCGACGAGATCGAGGCCGACACCATCGTCGTCTCCGTGGGTGCCAGCCCCCGCATCCTCGCGTCGGCGGTTCCCGACGGCGAGCGCATTTTCACGTGGACCCAGCTCTACACGCTCAAGACCATTCCCGAGCACCTCATCGTTGTCGGCTCGGGCGTCACCGGCGCCGAGTTCGCATCGGCCTACACAGCCCTGGGGTCGAAGGTCACGCTCATCTCGAGCCGTGACCAGGTTCTGCCCGGCGAAGACGCCGACGCGGCGGCCGTGATCGAGAACGTGTTCAAGCGCAACGGCATGACCGTGCTCTCCAAGTCTCGCGCCGACTCGGTCGTTCGCACCGACACGGGAGTTGTGGCCACCCTCGCTGACGGTCGCACCGTCGAGGGCAGCCACTGCCTGATGGCCGTCGGCTCCATCCCGAACACCGAGGGCATCGGCCTGGCCGAGGCCGGCGTGCAGCTCACCGAATCCGGGCACATCCGGGTGAACAGGGTCGCGCGCACGTCGATGCCGAGCATCTACGCGGCCGGCGATTGCACGACCTTCCTGCCGCTGGCATCCGTCGCCTCGATGCAGGGCCGCACGGCCGTGTTCCACGCCATGGGCGACGCGGTCAACCCGACCGAGCTGCGCAATGTGTCGTCGAACATCTTCACCCAGCCGCAGATCGCCACCGTCGGCTGGACCCAGCAGCAGATCGAAGAGGGCATTGCCCAGGGCGACATCTACAAGCTGCCGTTGTCAGAGAATCCCCGCGCCAAGATGATGGGCATCAAGGAAGGTTTCGTGAAGCTCTTCGCCCGCACCGGCTCGGGCACCGTCATCGGAGGCGTCGTCGTGGCGCCGAACGCGTCGGAGCTCATCTTTCCGATCGCCCTCGCCGTGGAGCACAGGCTCACGGTCGACGCGGTCTCGCGCGCGTTCAGCGTGTACCCATCGCTGTCGGGAAGCATCTCCGACGCGGCCCGCGCGATGCACATCGTGCTCTAGAGCCCCGTCGCACCTCCGCCCCGTCGCACGTCGCACCTTCGCCCCTTCGCCCCTTCGCCCCGTCGTGCCTTCGCGGATGAGGAAATTCCTGCGACTCGCCGGGTCCGGCAGCACGACACGCCGGCTGCACCGAGGTTCTTCCTCATCCGTGAAAGGGACTGGGGAGACTCGTGAAAGGGGCTGGCGAGACTCGTGAAAGGGGCTGGCGAGACCTAGGCGATGTCGAGCAGAACGGTGCCCGACGACACAGTCGCGCCGACTGCCGCCGAGATCGTGGCGATCGTGCCGTCTTTGTGCGCCGTGATGGGCTGCTCCATCTTCATGGCCTCGAGCACCAGCACCAGGTCGCCCTTGACGACCGTGTCGCCCTCGGCCACGGCGATCTTCACGATCGTCGCCTGCATGGGCGCCTTGACCGAGTTGCCGGTCGCCGTCGAGACACCGGATGCCGCCCCGCGGCGCTTCGGGGCAGAGCCTGCGGTCGCAGAGCGCGCGGCCGACGAGCCGCCGCCGAAGCTCGCGGGCAAGGCCACTGAGACGCGCTTGCCGTCGACCTCGAGCACGACCGTGGTTCGCTCTGCGGCGGGCGCGGCCTCGTCGATCTCTCCGGCCCAGGGCTCGATGTCGTTGACGTACTCGGTCTCGATCCAGCGAGTGAAGATGCTGAACGGCTGGCGATCGGACGGGGCGAAGGCGGCGTCGCGCACGATCGACCTGTGGAACGGCAGGACGGTGGGAAGGCCGTGCACCTCGAACTCGTCGAGCGCGCGACGAGAGCGCTCGAGCGCGTCTTCACGAGAGCTTCCGGTGACGATGAGCTTCGCCAGCAGCGAGTCGAACGAGCCCGAGATGACGTCGCCCGCCCGAATTCCGGTGTCGACGCGCACGCCGGGGCCGCCGGGCGTCGTGAAGGTGTGAATGGGCCCGGGGCTCGGCAAGAATCCGCGACCGGCGTCTTCGCCGTTGATGCGGAACTCGAAGGAGTGGCCGCGGGGTACCGGGTCGTCGTAGTCGAGCACGCCGCCCTCAGCGAGGCGAAACTGTTCGCGCACCAGGTCGATGCCCGTGACCTCTTCGGAGACGGGGTGCTCGACCTGCAGGCGGGTGTTCACCTCGAGGAACGACACAGTTCCGTCGCCGGCGACGAGGAACTCGCAGGTGCCGGCCCCGACGTAGCCGACCTCTTTCAGAATGGCCTTGGATGCGCGGTACAGCTCGGCGTTCTGCGCGTCGCTCAAGAACGGGGCCGGGGCCTCTTCGACGAGCTTCTGGTGGCGGCGCTGCAGCGAGCAGTCGCGGGTCGACACGACGACGACGTTGCCGTGCGCATCGGCGAGGCACTGGGTCTCGACGTGGCGGGGCTTGTCGAGGTACTTCTCGACGAAGCACTCGCCGCGGCCGAAGGCGGTGATGGCCTCGCGGGTGGCCGATTCGAACTGCTCCACGATCTCGTCTTCGGTGTAGGCGATCTTGAGGCCACGACCGCCTCCGCCGAACGCGGCCTTGATGGCCACGGGCAGGCCGTGCTGCGCGACGAACGCGAGCACCTCGTCGGCGCCTCCCACGGGGTCGATCGTGCCCGGCGCGAGCGGCGCGCCGACCTTCTCGGCGACATGACGGGCCGAGACCTTGTCGCCGAGCTTTTCGATCGCGGCCGGCGACGGGCCGATCCAGGTGAGCCCCGCATCCATCACGGCCTGGGCGAACTCGGCGTTCTCGGCGAGAAACCCGTAGCCCGGGTGCACGGCGTCTGCGCCGCTTCGCCGGGCGATGGAGAGGATCTTCGGAATGACGAGGTAGGTCTCGGCGCTCGTGGTGCCCTCGAGGGCGTACGCCTCATCGGCGAGCTGGGCGTGCATGGAGTCTCGGTCTTGATCGGCGTAGACGGCGACCGATCCGATTCCGGAGTCTTTGGCGGCCCGGATGACCCGCACTGCGATTTCGCCTCTGTTGGCTATGAGTACTTTGGTGATGCGCGGCATAATTCACCCAGCCTATTGGGCTACGAGCGTCGTCCTTTGGCAGACGCGAACAAAAATGTGGCCGAGACCCTGTGAAAACCTCTTACGAACCGCTCACGTCCGCAGCGACAGCCAGTCGATGTCGAGCTCGGCCAGCATGGTGCGCAGCGTCGGCAGCGACATGCCGATGACCGTCGACGGCGCGCCGGTGACCGAGCGGATGAAGGGAGCTGCGAGCCCGTCGATCGTGAATGCTCCGGCCACCCGCAGGGGCTCGCCGCTGGCGATGTAGGCGTCGATCTCGTGCTCGCTGATGTCGGAGGCGAACTCCACCGAGGCGTGTGCCGTCGCGCCGAGGGAGCGTACCGGCTCGCCGTTCCTTACCTCGATGATCCAGTGTCCCGAGTGCAGCGTGCCAGTCTTGCCCCGCTGCTCGAGCCAGCGCTCGCGGGCGACCTCCGGCTCGTGCGGCTTGCCGTAGATGATGCCGTCGAGCTCGAAGGCCGAGTCGCCGCCGAGAATCACGCCGTCGATCTCCTCGCCATCCGGTCGTTGCCCGAGAATCGCCTCTGCCTTGAGCCGGGCCAGAAGCGTGACCATGGCCGAGGCATCCAGTTCGCCGTTGGAGTCGGTGGCCAGCCGCACAGCGGCCTCCTCGTCGACGTTCGACGGCACGACCACGGGCTCTATTCCGATCTGCCTGAGCAGCACGAGGCGGGCCGGTGAGGTTGAGGCGAGGTAGAGGCGCACGGCAAGCACCGCCCTTTCGTATGGGATGCTCGAATCATGGCTGACGCGCAGGGAACACAGGTCGAGCTGGAGATAACAAACGTAGCCCACGGCGGAATATCGGTGGCACGACTCGATGGCCGCGCGGTGTTCGTCTCGGACTCCCTTCCCGGCGAGCGGGTGGTCGCGCGCATCACCGACGACGAGCACGCCTCGTTCTGGCGCGCCGAGACTGTCGATGTGCTTGAGGCGTCGCCGCACCGGGTGCCGCACGTGTGGCAGGCGTCATCCGTCGACCGCGACCCCGACGACCGGGCCGGTGGCGCCGAGTTCGGCCACATCGACCTGCCCTGGCAGCGCGAGCTCAAGCGCCAAGTCATCGTCGACTCGCTGAAACGATTCGCCGGTCTCGAGCGCGACATCGAGGTCGAGGCCGTCGACGGCGACGACACCCGCGGCGGGCTCGGGTGGCGAACGCGGGTGCGACTGCATGTGGATGCCGATGGCCGGGTCGGCCCTTTCGCTGCCCGGTCGCATCGGGTCATCTCCGTCGACGACCTGCCGCTGGCAACCCCTGCCCTCGAGAGCGAGGCTCCCCTCGGCGATCGTATCGACGGCTCGCACTTTCCCGCCGACGGCTACATCGACCTGGTCGCGCCGTCGCAGGGAGCGCCCCGCTTCGTCACCTCGAGAGAGACGCCCGAGAAGAGCCGGGCCGGCCGCGGCGCCGCGCGGCGTGGGCGCAGCATCACCGAGGTGGTAGACGGACGCGAATTCCTGCTCGACGAGCAGGGGTTCTGGCAGGTGCACCGCCAAGCTGCGTCGACGCTAACGCGCGCGATCCGCACCGAGGTGCTCGACGAACGGCTCGATCCGGGAGCCTTCAATCTCGATCTCTACGGCGGAGTCGGCCTGCTCGCGGCGGCGCTCGGCGAGAAGGTCGGAGCGGGACTGCGCATCACAAGCGTCGAAGGAAACGAGCTCGCCACCGACTACGCGGCCGAGAACCTCAGCGAGTGGGTCGGCGCGAGTGCGGAGACGAACAGGGTCGACCGCTACCTGCGCCAGCTCGAGAAGAACGCGCACGGGCCCGAGCGCGAGCGGCTGTCCCGGGCCACGGTGATTCTCGATCCGCCCCGCGCCGGGGCGGGCAAACAGGTCGTGAACTCCCTCATCTCGCTCGATGTCGCCCAGGTCGTCTACGTGGCGTGCGACCCGGTAGCGTTCGCCCGCGACGCGGGCCAGTTCGAGCGCGCAGGCTACTCCGTGCGCTCGATGCGCGCGTTCGACCTGTTCCCGCACACTCATCACGTCGAATCGGTGGCTGTCCTCACCAAGGACTGACCACGCGGGCCTCGGAGTGCCCGTCCGTTACGATCGGAGTGACCCGCAGGGAAGGCCGCCATGATTCCCCCAGACACATCCGCTTCCGCAGACGACCTCGCCGACACGCCTGTACGGGTCGCCATCGTCGATGACCACGAATCTGTTCTGCTCGGTCTGAAGGCCGCCTGCCTCGAGGCCGGCTACGAGGTGGTGGCCGTCGGCCTCACCGTTCCCGACCTCATCCGCGCGCTCGGAACGAGGCCGTCGGACGTCGTGGTGCTCGACCTCAGCATCGGAGACGGGCTCAGCATCACCCACAACGTCGAGGCCGCGCTCAAGACGGGCGCGTCTGTGCTGGTTCACAGCATCGCCGACCGCACGGCGAGTGTGCGCGAGGCGCTGGCGGCGGGCGCGGCAGGCGTCATCCCCAAGTCTGCGGCGACCAGCACGGTGATCGCGGCGATCGCGACGGTCGCCGGTGGGGGAGTGCTCAACAACGTCGAGTGGGCGAGCGCCATCGACGCCGATGCCGAGTTCTCGCGCGCACGACTCACCGCGAGGGAGCGCGACGTGCTGCACCTCTATGCGGCCGGGCTGCCGCTCAAGCTCGTGGCGTCGCAACTCGGCATCGCAACGCCGACCGCCCGCGAATACCTCGACCGGGTGCGCGCGAAGTACGTGCAGGTCGGGCGTCCCGCCCCCACCAAGGTCGATCTTCTGAAGCGGGCCGTCGAAGACGGCATCCTGGCGCTCGGCGAGAACGTCGGCGGCAGGTAGAAAGGTGTCTGCAGCGGCTCGGCCCGTGGCCGACGAGACCCGACCCGCATCGGCGCCGTCGGGCATCCTGAACCGGATGCGCGGGTCGATCTCGAGGGCGCGCATCGAGACCGTGATGAGTCGCACCGCCGGCATCGTCGGCTTCATCTTCGCGGTGCAATCGCTGCCCGCGGTGATCGACGCGGGCGCCTATGTCACGCCGGCCTGGGCGGCCGCGCTGCCCGCGGTCGTGTTCGCGGGCATCCTGGCCGTGGTCGTCACGAGCATCATCGGCCGGGGAGTCGCCCTCGCGGCGGGGGTGATGGCCACGGTGTTCGTGCTCTCGCTTGTTCTCTGGCCCGCGGCCGTGATCCATCCCAACGACATCGCGCCATCCCGGCCCTGGCTCTGGTACATCGTGACGGTGGCCACGGCGTGCGCGGTCATCTCGTTCACCGTGTGGCTGGCCGCGTTCTACGTGGTGGTCGTTCCGATCGTCTACGCGGTCGTTCGCGCCCTGCCCTCGGGCGGCGAGGCGAGTCCCGAACTGGCCGCGCTCGATGCTCTCTACGTCTTCATCCTGGGCGCCTTCATTCTGATTCTGCTCACGACCCTGCGCAATGCGGCCGACCGAGTCGACAGGGCGCAGCAGGCCGCCATGCTGCGGTACTCCGTCGCGGTCAAGCAGGATGCGATGGAGGCGGAGCGCCTGCACGTCGATGCGCTCGTGCACGACCGGGTGCTCACGACGCTGCTGTCGGCATCCAGAAGCTCGAGCGCCATGGAACGCGACCTGGTCGTGGGCATGGCGCGGGATGCGCTCCGCGCACTGCACTCGTCGGGCGAACCGGGCGACCCCGGCTTCGAGACGACGCTCGGCGAACTCGCCGAGCGACTCGCCAACGCCGCCCGCGTTCTCTCGCCCGACTTCGACTACGCGCAGCAGTCGATTCCCGAGCGGGCGGTGCCGGGCGATGTCGCCGAGGCCGTCTTCTCAGCCGCCGTTCAAGCCATGGTCAACAGCCTGCAGCACGCCGAAAGGCCCGACGCCCCGCAGAAAGCCATCGAACGCACGGTCTCGGTGCATGCGCACCACGGCGAGGGTTTCACCGTGCAGATCTCCGACACGGGGGTGGGCTTCGATCCGACCGCCGTGCCGCAGGAGCGCCTGGGGCTTCGGGTCAGCATCCGCGAACGCGTCGTGACCGTGGGCGGCGCGGTGCAGGTGCAGTCTGTTCCCGGCGGCGGCGCATCCATCGTGATCGTCTGGCCCGACCCGAACCGCGAGACCACGACAGAACAGCTGCGCCGCTCGTTCGACTCGAGCTCGGAAACCGCATGATCTCGTCACCGCGGTTTCTCGTCATCGGCCTCGCGGCACTGTTCTCGACGTACCACCTCGTGCTCGCCCTCTCTTCGATCTCGGTGCCGCGTGACCCGGTGCCTGTCGTCGTCGCCATGATCCTCTACGCGACCGTCACGGCCGTGAGCCTGTGGAGCCCGGCCTCGAAACGCATGCCCGCCTGGAACGCGGCCCTGAACGTGGCGGTCGGCCTGGTGCTGTGCATGCTCGTGCTCTCCCAACTCGACCCGCGTGCAGAGAACGGCTACGCCACCTGGTTCGTGGCCGCGATCTTCACACTGCTCGTGATCACCGTGGTGCGCGGCCAGCCCACATTCGCCTGGATCGGCGTCGTCGTCACGGCATCCACGATCGTGGTGTGGGCGAATCCGCTGGCACTGACCACGACCGGCGTCATCGGCGGGGCGCTCTGGGTGGCGGTCGCACACGGCCTGTCGGTGGCGCTCGTTCGTGCCGAGCGGGATGCCGCCCAATACGCCCGCGCCGGCATCAAGGCGGCCGAATGGCAGGCGAACCAAGAGGCGCTTCTCTCTGAGCGCAGGCGCCGTCTCGAGCAGATGGACAAGCTCGCCGCTCCGATGCTGCGCCGGATCGTCGCATCCGACGGCGCGCTCGGGCCGCAGGAGCGGCGGGAGTGCCTGCACCTCGAGGCGGCGATCCGCGACGAGATCCGGGGGCGACTCCTGCTCACCGACGACGTGCGCGCCGAGGTGATGGCGGCGCGTCGCCGGGGCGTGCACGTCACGATGCTCGACGACGGAGGGCTCGACGCGCTTCCCGAGACCGACAGGCTCGCGGCCCTCGCCGAACTCGTCGACGTGGTCGATGGGGTCGAGGCCGACCGGCTGATCATCCGCACGGGCACGCAGGACTCCGACACGGCGGTGTCGGTCGTCGGGCTTCGAGACACCGGCGACGACGGAACCGCTGCCGCGCTCGGTGACGACGACGGCGATGACGAGGTCACCCTGTGGCACGAGATCCGGCGGCCCTGAACGGCTGTGCTTCTGAACGGCTGTGCTTCTGAACGGCTGTGCTTCTGAACCGCTGCGCCCGTTAACAGAAGAGTGGGGCCGACGGTGATCCATCGGCCCCACAGTACACATCCGAGTCAGAGCACTAACCCGAATAGTGCTCTGACTCGCCCCCAGTTCACGGCCCGCTTACCCTAGATGGCGATGAACTGGCGGTGCTCATCCCGAAGGAGAACACCTAGCACAGTCATCATCGCCCCACTCGACCGAATGCCACCAGTCGGCATAAATGAGGACACGCCGACTCAGGTCGCGCTGCGCCATTCGCCGGGGCCGGGGTGGATGGGCGTGCGCAGGTCGCGGCGCGACTTCTGCCAGCCGCTCACCGGCGTCACGACCGCGGGCGACGAGGCGGGCGGGTTGGCGAGTGCCGCCTGCAGCACGGCGGTCACGGCCGCGATCTCCTCGGCCTCGAGATTCGGCGTGGTGATCGTGAACTCGATCGGCGCCGAGGCGGCGAGGGAGGCGGATGTCGATTCAGGCACGCAGTCGAGGCTACAGGAGGACGACGATCAGGGTGAGCGTCGATGCTGCCTAGTGCTGCTCGGTGCTGCCGAGCGCGCCCTCAGCGGGCGACCGCTCGCTCGTGAACGGGGCGCCCGCCCGCTAACCGCGCGCTCGGCCACGCGTGACGTCGTCGAGAGGACGGATGCGGAACGCGTCGGGGTGGTTCGGGGGCACCTGCGGCACTCCCATCTCGCAGAGACGTTGAGTGAGGCGACGCGGCGATACGGCGATCGACCAGTCCCACCGACCGAAGCCGTCGCTCTGCAGTCGCAGCCAGTCCTCGCGCTGCTTCTCTTCCCACAGAGCCTGCTCAGGGGAACGACCACGAAGAAACCGAGGATCTTCGAACTTGGAGCGGCCGTCGACCTCGCCGATCGTGTTGACCCCTCGAAACCAGTGGTCGACGAACGCGTGCTCGCCGTTCGGCCCCCAGAACTCCTTCTGCAGCTCGGGTCGAGGAAAGCGACAGCGCGCCATGGTCACCCGGCTCGCGGATTCGGCGACGGACTCCGCCAGCGGCGTCGCGAATTCGACGACGCGGGCGGCGCGCGCGGAACCGCGGAAGCGGCCCATGGCATCCAGAAGGTCAGAAAGATCGCCAGTCGTGGTCAGTTCGTTATGCAGAGCGAAATCTGCGGCTGCCACGGCAGACAGAAAAGGTGCCGTGGCGGCCAGATCGAGCACGGTACGAGTGACCCCCGTCACGTGCACGCCGTCTACCGTCGTGAGGCCTGCATGCTCGAATCCCAGTGCATGACGTCGGATGCGGTCGTGCGACCGGCCGCCGCTCGCCTTTTCGGTGAGAAGATGAACCTCGGCGGGCCAGGATCCGACTATCGGAAGACGCCACAGCGCGGCCGCCGAGTAGCCGTGCAGCACCACGTCGGAACGCCTGCTCTGGGCGACGGCGAAGACGCGTGCGCGGTACTGCTCGTCAGTGTCCCAGCGATCCCAGTCCTGCTTTGTCACGTAGGCACCGTGTGCGACGCGCAGCAGTTCGCCCCGTGCAGCACGACGACGTAGCCCGGCATCGTCGCCCACGAGAAGGGTGCGCTCTCGCACGAAGAGCAGGCGGTCTTCAGGGTTGTCGGGTGGCATCTCCACAGGATGTCGCGATGATCCGGAGCGGATGGGCGACGTGTGCTCTTCTGTGCACCCGGTTGCTCGGCAGGCCTCGGGGGAGGAGTGGCCTCAGCCGGTCATCCCAGTGACGCGGGCACCTCGAGCGGCGCCTCGAGCGCGCCTCGAGCGGACACACGCGTGGTTGCGCACCGCGCGGGTGCCCGGCGAGCGCGCGCTCGGCGCGGCACGCCGCGGGCGTCAAGCCCTCCCGTCCACAGTGCTGGCCCCCGTAGCGTCGAGGTCATGAGCACTTCGAACTTCTCGCCGCACCGCGCCATCGTCACCGGATCGAACTCGGGCATCGGCAGGGCCACGGCCCTGGCGCTCGCCGAGGCGGGCATGGATGTCGGCATCACCTTCCACTCCGATTCCGACGGTGCCGACGAGACGGCTGCCATGGTGCGTTCGCTCGGACGCGACGCGCACGTCGCGCAACTCGATACGGGCGAGCTCGACACCGTGCCCGGAACGATTTCGTCGCTGATCGAGAAGCTGGGTGGCGTCGACGTGTTCGTCAACAACGCCGGGGTCATGGATGTCGCACCGTTTCTCGAGATGGATCTGGAGACCTGGCGCCACACCATCGCCGCCGACCTCGACGGCGCCTTTCTCTGCATCCAGACCGCCGCGCGAACGATGCTCGAGCAGGCCACGGGCGGCCGCATCATCGGAGTCACGAGCGTGCATGAGCATCAGCCCCGGGTCGGCTCGAGTGCCTACGACGCGGCCAAGCACGGATTCGGGGGACTATTGAAGACTGCGGCGCTCGAACTCGGCCAGCACGACATCACGGTCAACGCGGTGGCTCCCGGCGAGATCGCCACACCGATGAACGACATGACCGACGAGGAGGCGTTCACCACGCACCGCCCCGGCATCCCGCTCGGACGCTCGGGCATCGCGGGCGAGATCGCCGCCGTCATCGCGTTTCTGGCCTCGCCGGCTGCGAGCTACGTGACCGGCGCATCCTGGGCCGTCGACGGCGGCATGCTGCAGATGGGCCCGCAGGGCGGATCGCACCTCAGCACCGACGACTGGCGCGACGCCGCCACCGAGTAGCACGTGCCGTGCGATAGCGATATGACCCTCCTGCTTGAACGCACGAGTCAGTCCGTGCCTTCGGTCGCCTCTTGGAGGTCGTCTGTCGTCTTCGCTGACTCCAAATCGTGGAGATAGACATACCGCTGCTTGCGAACGTAGGCGCTGGACTTGCCCGAATTCGTGTTCGGTATCGACTGCGAAAGTTGCCGGTGCCCCTCCTCGCCCGGCTTCGTAAGAATGAACACCATCCATTCGGCGCCATCCCGAGCAGTCTGTTGAAAAGCCTTGATCGCGTTCGCAATCCACCTGTCCTGCTCGGTTCCTAAGTCGAAACGGCGTGCGATTTCAGCACCTGTGAACGGCACTCGGGCTTCTTTATAGAGAACTCTGGCGAGGTCAGACTTGATCTCCTTGTCGACGTAGAAAGAGATGTAATTCACATCTCGGAAAAACCTGTTGGGCTGACAGACATATACGCCGTGGTTCTGGTATTCAGCCCAGGCCTGCCTAGCGGGAACAACCAGCGCGCGGTTCGGGGGCACGATCGGCTTCTTCGAAATGAGGCCAGGGACTCTTGAATGAGAACTGACTAGTGCCTCCAGGCCTGGATCCATCCAGGAAAGGAGTTGAAGAATGTTGCCATGAAGTTGAGTGAGGTCGAGCTGATGTACCGGCTCGTGATGTGCCAAACGGTTACGAAGGTTTCTCAGGTCCTCGAGAGGGCCAGAGACGTTCTGGCGCTTGAATTTCCCGGACGCATAGGGGAAGACCTTGTGAAGTTGTTTGCGCCACAACTCGTCGTATGGTGGCGCAAAAAGCCGAACCCAGAAACCAAAGGTG
>NZ_CAXVWM010000128.1:0-9722 GCF_964263775.1 Agreia sp.
ACCCGCTGTCGGGCGATCCGGCGGGCCTGCACTTCGAGGGCTGGAGCATGCTCGCGGCCTGGGCCGAGCAGACGTCGACCATCGAGTTCGGTCCCCTCGTCACCTGCAACAGCTACCGCAATCCCGATCTGCTGGCCGACATGGCACGCACGGTCGACCACATCAGCGCCAAGACCCCCGGAGCCGAGGGTCGTCTCGTGTTCGGCATCGGCTCGGGCTGGTTCGAGCGCGACTACGACGAATACGGTTACGAGTTCGGCACGGTGGGCCAGAGACTGGATGCGCTGGGCGAGGCGCTCCCACGCATCGAGGCGCGCTGGGGCGCGCTCAACCCGGCTCCCACCCGCAAGATCCCCGTGCTGATCGGCGGCGGCGGCGAGAAGAAGACCCTCAAGCTCGTGGCGAAGCACGCCACGATCTGGCACAGCTTCTCCGACGTCCCGACGCTCCAGCACAAGCTCGACGTACTGCATGCGCGTGCTGCCGATGTCGGTCGCGACGTTTCCGAGATCGAGATCTCGAACGACGTGAAACTCTCAGGCGCGTTCGGTTCTGCCGATGCCGCGGTTCTCGATGCGAAGGCCGAGGTGGGGGTCACGCTGTTCACGCTCGGAATCTCCGGGCCGTCTATCGACCTCGGGCCGGTCACAGACCTGCTTGCGTGGCGCGACGAGAAGAACACCTAGCCCCACGCTCGTTCCGGGCTCAAGAAACGGCGTGCCCGAGGCCGTGGCGCAGCTCGCGAGTGAGCGACGCGACCACGGCTTTGAGGCTTCCGCCGTTCTCCTCGGCGACGCGCAACTGGCGCTGGTAGCTGGCTCCGTGCTCGAGGATCAGATTCACCTGGGCGAGTTCGTCGACGCAGTCGAGTCGCTCGGCGATCGGGGCGAGTGTGGCCAGCAGTTCTCGCAGGTCATCGGTGACCAATTTCTCGGCGCCCTGCGCATCCACGATGATCTCGGCGTCGAGGCCGTAGCGCGCAGCGCGCCATTTGTTCTCTCGCACATACCAGGGCTGCAGGGTGGGCAGGGTCTCGCCCGCGTCGAGCCGGTCTGACATGTGCTCGACCAGGCACTGGATGAGAGCGGCGACTGCCCCGATCTCTTCGGGGCTCGAGAGGCCGTCGCAGGCGCGCATCTCGATCGTTCCCCATTGGGGCGAGGGGCGGATGTCCCAACGCACCTCTGTATGGTCGTCGACGATTCCCGTGACCTTCATGTCGTCGACGTACGCCTCGTACTCGCTCCACTCGGCGAACTGGTAGGGCAAGCCGGCGGTAGGGAGCTGCTGGAACATCAGGGCGCGGTTCGACGCGTAGCCGGTGTTCTCGCCCGCCCAGAATGGGCTCGACGCGGAGAGCGCCTGCAGGTGCGGGTAGTAGTTGAGGAGGCCGTTCAACAGAGGGAGCACCTTGTCGCGGCTCTCTACGCCGACATGCACGTGGATGCCCCAGATCATCATGTTGCGCCCCCACCACTGAGTGCGGTCGATGAGCTTGTGGTACCGCTCCTTGTCGGTGACCTGCTGGTCGAACCATTGCGCGAACGGATGCGTGCCCGCGCACATGAGTTCGACATCCAGTGGATCGGTGATGGCGCGCACCTCGGCGAGCTGCCCCTGGAGGTCGTCGACGGCATCCGACACCCGCGTATGCACGCCGGTGACGAGCTCGACGGTGTTCAGCAGCAGTTCTTCGGTGATGCGCGGATGGGCCTCGCCGCCCGGCCCGCGAAGGGACTGCAGCACCTCGCCGGCGACGTTCACCAGGTCGCCGGAACTCTGTTCGACGAGCGCGATCTCCCACTCGATGCCGAGTGTCGAGCGGTCGGATTGAGCGAACGAGATCTCCATGAGCGGCTCCGATCGATAGCAGCGGGTCGCCTCATCCTGACAGACTCGGCCGATCACGCTCCCGAATTACGCGCCCACGGCGAATATCTGACAGAATGATCTGTCGAGTCTGCCCGCCCGACCCTCTAATCAGGTTGCGGCAGAACCCTCGAGAACTTTTTACGCCGAGTGTGCACCCCACGCTCACGGCTGCCAGTTCACCCACATTGAGGCCCAGCAGGGCCGAGAAAAAACCTAGGAAGAATTGTGGCTGTAAAGATCCGTTTGAAGCGCATGGGCAAGATCCGTGCACCGTACTACCGCGTCGTCGTGGCCGACTCGCGCACCAAGCGCGACGGTCGTGTCATCGAGGAGATCGGCCAGTACCACCCGACCGAGGAGCCGTCGGTCATCAAGATCGAGTCCGAGCGGGCGCTCTACTGGCTCGGTGTCGGCGCGCAGCCGACCGAGCAGGTCGCCGCACTCCTCAAGCTCACGGGCGACTGGGGCAAGTTCACAGGCGACAAAGACGCGGTTTCGACCGTTCGTTTCAAGGAGCCGAAAGAGGCGTTCGTCGCCGACGAGAAGAAGAAGCCGGTTCTGAAGCCCAAGGCCGAGGTTCCTGTTGCAGCTCCCGTAGTGGCAACGCCCGAAGAGGCGCCGGCTGCCGACGAGGCTCCCGAGGCCGAAGCAGAGAAGGCCTAGCCTTGCTCGCTCCTGCTCTCGAGCACCTGGTCAAGGGCATCGTCGACAAACCTGCCGACGTGCATGTCATTGCGAAGAGTTCTCCGCGCGGCGAGGTTCTCGAGGTGCGCGTGCACCCCGATGACCTCGGCCGCGTGATCGGTCGTGCGGGTCGCACCGCCAAGGCTCTTCGCACGCTCGTCGCGGCGCTCGCCGACGGCAAGCGCGTTCGTGTAGACGTGGTGGATACCGATTTCTAAGAACGAGACGCAGCAACTCCGGGTTGGTCGCCTCCTGAAAGCCCACGGGCTCAAGGGGGCGATCAAGCTGGAGCTCTTCACCGACGATCCGGCACGTCGCTTCGTGCCGGGCGCGGTGTTCACCCTCCAGGTACCATCCGGGTCTCCATGGCACGGCAAGACCCTCGAACTCATCGAGCTCAAATGGTTCAACAGCCATGCAGTGGGCTTCTTCAAGGGAGTGCCCGACCGCACGGCCGCCGAAGGCCTGGTCAAGGCGATCCTCTGGATCGATCAAGACGCCGATGAGCAGTCCTCTGAAGAAGACGCCTGGTTCGACCACCAGCTCGTCGGCCTCGACGTGATTCGCGACGGCGAGAAGATCGGCGTCGTGCGCCAGGTCAACCACATGCCGGCTCAAGACCTCCTCGTCATCGAAACGCCGTCGGGCGAGGTGCTGGTGCCCTTCGTCAAGGCGATCGTGCCGGCCGTCGACATCGCGGCGGGAACGATGACTATCACGCCGCCGCCCGGCCTCCTCGAAGAGCTCCCGGAATCCGACGACGACGAGCCGGCCCCCGCGGCAGACTCCGCGTCCGCGGACACTGCCGCAGAGCCTGAGGCCGAGTAGACGCTTCACCGAAGGGGGAGGAGATTTCGTACCGCCGTCGCCGATAGGCGCGTGGACTGTCGAAATCTCCTCCCTTCGCGTTGTCCACAGATTGCCCCGCGCGTCGTTTCGGATGCGCGCCAGCCGCGAGCATATCCGTGTGGAACCTCTTATCGACGTCATCGCAACCTACGGCGGCGTCGCGTCGGTCAGCACACTGGCTGCGCACGGGTTCACGCCGACCGAGGTCGCTCGCGCAGTCAAGGCAGGCCGACTCTCAATCCCGCGGCGCCGTTGGGTCTCGACTCGGAACGCCGATCCCGCGCTTGTGTCGGCCGTGCGAATCGGTGGACACCTCACGTGCGTGTCCGCCCTCCGGCGCAAAGGTGTTTGGTGCGTCGACGACGGCATGCTGCACGTGGCCGTGGGAAGGAACGCGGGTCATCTGAGCTCGCCGCACGACAGATCGGTTCACCTTGCAGATCCGGCTCGACACGGTGTGCGCCTGCATCGAGGAACGGCGGTTCTTTCGCCGGGGGAGCTCGACGTTGCTGTCGACAGAGTACCGGCGGCGCTTCGTCACCTCGTATTGTGCCAGCCGCGCGAGGAGGTCATAGTCGCACTGGACTCGGCTCTGAACAATCGCTTCGTCGGCATGTTCGATGTGCGTCAGATCTTCGAGTCTCTTCCGACGAAATACGGCCCCTACCTCGAGCTCGTCGACCCGTCGGCGCAGTCCGGACTCGAGACGAAGGCCCGGCTCCGGCTTCGTTCGCTGAACATTCCCTATCGGGCCCAGGTTGCTATCGACCGAGTCGGGCGTGTCGACCTCGTCATCGGAGACCGTTTCGTAGTCGAGCTGGACAGCAAGACGTGGCACACGAGCTTTGCGGCCTACACGGAGGATCGCCGTCGGGATCTCGCATTGGTAGAGCGAGGATACGTAGTTTTGCGTGTGACTTATGACCAGGTCATGAACCAATGGCCGGCGGTCGAGCGCGCGGTTCGAGCTGTCGTGCGGCGGGGCGAACACCGCTGGGCCGCCCGACATCGACACTGACTGCGCACGACTGGCATGGGAGGAGATCTGAGGCATCCGACGGCAATAGAGCGACGGTGCACCCGATTCTCCGCCCGAGGTCCGCAGCGGCGGCGGGCACCGCGCGCGCAGCTAGGCTTTCAGGATGCGTATCGACATCGTCTCGATCTTTCCGAGCTTCTTCGACTCGCTCGACATCTCGCTGCTCGGCAAGGCCCGCCAGTCGGGGCTCATCTCGCTCGGCGTGCACGACCTGCGCGACCACACTCACGACCGGCATCGCAAAGTCGACGACACCCCCTTCGGCGGCGGAGCCGGCATGGTCATGAAGCCCGAACCGTGGGGCGAGGCGCTCGACACGATCCTGGATGCCGCACCCACGGCATCCGGCGCCCCTCTCGTCATCTTTCCCTCGCCGGCCGGCGAGGTGTTCACCCAGAAGATGGCGCGCGAACTGTCGACGCGAGAGCATCTCGTGTTCGGATGCGGACGGTACGAGGGCATAGACCAGAGGGTGTTCGACGACACGGCCGATCGAGCCGAGGTTCGTCTGGTCAGCCTCGGCGACTACGTGCTGAACGGCGGCGAGGTCGCCGTGATGGCGATGATCGAGGCCATCGGCCGGCTCATTCCGGGTGTGGTCGGCAACCCCGAAAGCCTCGTCGAGGAATCGCACGAAGACGGCCTCCTCGAGTATCCGAGCTACACGAAGCCCGCCGAGTGGCGAGGACGCGCGGTTCCGCCGGTGCTGCTCGGAGGCAACCATCGCCTCATCGCCGAATGGCGCAGGGGGCAGCAGCTCGAACGCACTGCTCGCGTGCGACCCGATCTTCTACGAGTGAACGATCACCCAGACGGCGACGCAGGGCCCGCCTGACCTGTTGCTCAACCGGTGGGGCCTCGTCGCGGGAAACGTGATGGAGTCGCCGGCCTGCAGCGTCACATCCTCGCCTTCGAATGTGATCGTGAGGACTCCCGACGTGATGCTGCCGATCTCGAACCCGTCGTGCCGGATGAGGTCGCCGTGGGCGCTGCCTGTGGATCCCGCCGGGTAGGTCGATTCGAAGATCTCGAGGCTGGGGACGGGGCCGGGGGAGAGTCGACGGTAGACCACGCCCGATTCGAGGTTCATAGCGGGCACGCGCCCGGCCCGGGAGATGACGTAGCCGTCGCGCTCTATCGGCTCGTCGGCGAGCCCGGCCAGACGGTCGCCCAGTGTGGCGGCGGTCGTGGATGCGGCAGCCGATTCTGCGCCGGGGAACTCGAACGCGGCCGAGAGGGGCACGTCGAGCGCGGTCACGATCGCGATGAGGCGATTGACCGAGGGAACCATCGTTCCGGTCTCGATCTGGGAGACGGCGCTGGCGGAGATATCGAGTTCGCGGGCAAGGGCTCGCAGCGACAGCCCCGACTGGGTGCGGAGTTCGCGCAGTCTTCGGCCGAGCGACTCGTTCGCGGTGAGGGCCGTCTCGTCACCGAATTCGAACTCGTCTCTCACCGGTCAATTGTCACACGCCTGTAACAGGCGCGAAATCGGGCGGGGAGTGTTAAGCAATAGCTTTATGAGCATCGACGGAGCCCGCGGATCTGCCGGATAGGGAACGTGAGCCGCATCGAAAAGTTCACCGACCAACACCTTTTACCACCTGTCGCATCACTGATGAGAAACCGGAGAATTCCATGACCGAGGTCATAAACGCAAAGCGGGGAAAGCCCGGCGACGTGCTCGAGGCTGCGGGGCTGCCTCTGGGCAGCGGCGTCGTCGAGACGTTCCACGATCCACGCCTCAGCAACGAGGATCTCGCGCCCCTCAAGAAGCAGACCTGGGGCGCCTACAACTTCTTCGCCTTCTGGATGTCGGACGTGCACAGCGTCGGCGGATACGTCACCGCCGGCAGCCTGTTCGCACTGGGGCTCGCCAGCTGGCAGGTGCTGATCGCACTCCTCGTCGGCATCACCATCGTGTACTTCCTCTGCAACCTCGTCGCGAAGCCGAGCCAGCAGTCCGGTGTTCCCTACCCGGTCATCTCGCGCACGGTGTTCGGGGTGCTCGGGGCCAACATCCCCGCCATCATCCGCGGCCTGATCGCGGTGGCCTGGTACGGCATCCAGACCTATCTGGCCTCGGCGGCGCTCGTCGTCGTCGCGCTCAAGCTGTGGCCCGAGCTCGCGGCCATCGCGGATGCCGACACCGTCGGTTTCGCAGGCCTGTCGCTTCTCGGCTGGATCGCCTTCCTTATTCTGTGGGTGGCCCAGGCGTTCGTCTTCTGGCGTGGCATGGAATCGATCCGCAAGTTCATCGACTTCTGCGGACCCGCTGTCTACGTCGTCATGATCGTCCTCGCGATCTACCTGGTGTCGCAGGCGGGCTGGGAGAACATCGACTTGAACCTCGGCTCGGTTCAGTTCGAGGGCTGGGACGCCGTTCCGGTCATGCTCGGCGCCATCGCGCTGGTCGTGTCGTATTTCTCGGGCCCGATGCTGAACTTCGGCGACTTCTCGCGCTACGGCAAGTCGTTCACGGCGGTCAAGCGGGGCAACCTCCTCGGTCTGCCGCTCAACTTCCTCGTGTTCTCGATCCTCGTCGTGATCTGTGCCGCGGCCACCGTGCCGGTGTTCGGCGAACTCATCACCGACCCGATCGAAACCGTCGCCCGCATCGACAACGTCTACGCGATCATCCTGGGCGCCTTGACCTTCGCGATCGCCACGGTCGGCATCAACATCGTGGCGAACTTCGTCTCACCGGCCTTCGATTTCTCGAACGTCGCTCCGCAGAAGATCTCGTGGCGCATGGGCGGCATGATCGCCGCAGTCGGAAGCATCTTGATCACTCCGTGGAACCTCTACTCCAGCCCGGAGATCATCCACTACACGCTCGACACCCTCGGTGCGTTCATCGGCCCGCTGTTCGGTGTGCTGATCTGTGACTACTACATCGTGCGCAAGCAGACGGTCTACGTCGACGACCTCTACACGATGAGTGAGAAGGGTCGCTACTGGTACAAGAAGGGCTTCAACCCGAACGCGGTCATCGCCACCGTCGTCGGAGCGCTGCTCGCGGCCAGCACGGTGTTCATCACGCCGCTGCAGGGCGCCGCCTCGTACGCCTGGTTCATCGGCTGCGGCATCGCCCTGGTCGTCTACTGGGTCGCCGAGAAGGTCAGCCCCCAGGCGGCGCGAAGCATGCAGGCCGCCGAGGAGCACGAGACCGCCTCGGTCATCCAGTAGTCATCGACCGCACCATCGAACGGACACGCACCCGTGCACATCACCGTGATCAACCCGAACACCACCCGGGCCATGACCGACATGATCGGTTCCTGCGCCCGGGGGGTGGCCGGCCCCGGAACTCGGATCACCGCCGTGAACCCGCCCATGGGACCGGCGTCGATCGAGAGTCACTACGACGAAGCCTTGTCGGTGCCGGGCCTGCTGCATGAGATCGCGGCCGGCGAACGGGCGGGGTCTGACGGGTACGTCATCGCGTGCTTCGGCGACCCGGGTCTGGATGCCGCTCGCGAGCTCGCGGGCGGCCCGGTCGTGGGCATCGCCGAGGCCGCGATGCACGCGGCAACCCTGGTGGGGCGCAGCTTCAGCATCGTCACGTCGCTGTCGCGCACTGTCGGCCGGGCTCACGATCTCGTGCGGCACTACGGCTTCGCAGACCGGTGCGTCGGCGCGTACGCCTGCGACATCCCGGTTCTCGCCCTCGACGATCCGTCGAGCGAGGCGGCCCAGGTGATAATCGACCTCTGCCGAACGTCGATCGAGCGCGACAACGCCGACTCGATCGTGCTCGGATGCGCGGGAATGGCCGACCTCTGCAGCTACATCTCGGCGGAGGTCGGCGTTCCCGTCATCGACGGGGTGAGTGCCGCCACGAAGCTGGTCGAATCGCTCGTCACCCTCGGGTACTCCACCTCGAGGCGCGACGAATTCGCACGTCCGTTGCCCAAGCGGTACCTCGGCGACCTGGCGGCTTTCGAACTCGTCGACTGAGCGAACTCGTTTCGGCGTCAGGCTCGGCTACGAGCGGGCGGTCAGAACGACGGGGCCGTTCTCGGTGATGGCGATGGTGTGCTCCGAGTGCGCGCCTCGCGAGCCGTCGGCGCTGCGCAGCGTCCAGCCATCCGGATCGGTGACGATCTTGTCTGTGGTCTCGAGGAACCACGGCTCGATGGCGATGACCAGACCCGGTCGCAGGGGGAGCCCCCGGTTCGGGCGACCGTTGTTCGGCACGTGGGGATCGCCGTGCATAGTGCGCCCCACCCCGTGCCCGCCGAAATCGGTGTTGACCGAGTATCCGGCGCCGGCCGCGACGTGACCGATCGCCGCCGAGATGTCTCCGAGGCGTCCGCCGACCAGGGCGGCCGCGATGCCGGCATCCAGAGCCCGTTCGGTCGTCTCGATGACCCGCAGGTCTTCAGGGCGGGGGGTGCCCACGATGACCGACACGGCAGAGTCGGCGACCCAGCCGTCGACGGATGCGGCGAAGTCGAGACTCACCAGGTCGCCGTCACGCAGAACGTAGTCGTGGGGGAGCCCGTGCAGTACCGCGTCGTTGACCGACGTGCACAGCACCTTTCCGAAAGGGCTGGCGCCGAACGACGGGTGGTAGTCGATGTAGCAGGATTCGGCGCCGCGGGCTCGGATCATGTCGTGCGCGATCGCATCGAGCTTCAACAGATTCACGCCGACGGCGGCCCTCGACCTCACCTCGGTGAGCACGTCGGCGACGAAGCGCCCCGCCGCCCGCATCTCGTCGATTTCTGTGGGCGTGCGCAACTCGATCATGGGTCTATTCTGCCCGCGTTCCCGTTCGCCTGGGGCGCACAGCATCCCAGTCAATTCCCGGCCGAACGCGCCTACCCTGAACACGTGATCATTCGTCGGGCCTTCTACTCCGTTTTGTTCCCCGCGGCAGTCCTGCTGCCGGCCTGGATGCTCGTCGGCAGCGCGATCTTCGGCGGCGGTGGCTGGCAGACCCTCGGGGTGCTCCTCGCGAGCATCGTGCTGTTCGTCGCTCTTGCGGCGATCGCGGCAATCGTCTTCGCGCGGCCCGGGGTGCGCACCTCGAAGGCGGTCTCGTGGCTCGACGTGGCGATTCTCTCCGTCATCTCCGCATCAGCGATCACCCTCGGCTTCGACACCGTCGCATCGACGGCCGCTACGGTCGTGCTCATCCTCGCCGTCATCGGCGGCTTCTGGGGCGCGATCTGGCAGTTCTTCACCGAGGCCCGCAAGCGGGTACAGGATGTCTTCGCCTCCTTCGAGGTTCCGCCTGCGGCTTCGGCTCCGGCTTCGGGTTTCGGCCCCA
>NZ_CAXVWM010000129.1:0-33419 GCF_964263775.1 Agreia sp.
CCTCGGTGACGGCGAAGAGCGTGGGGAGGGTGCCGTTTTCGGCGTCGTTCAAGAGCGGCTGGGCGAGTCCGTTCATCCAGCCCGAGATGCCGCCGACATGCGAGACGAGGTTCGTCTTGGCAATCCCGGGGTGGGCGATCATCGAACGCACCGGGCTGCCGGACTTTTTGAGCCGGCGCTGCAGCTCGAACGAGAACAGCAGAATGTCGAGTTTGGAGTCGCAGTATGCGAACCACGGGCTGTAGCGGCGCGTGCGCCCGGCGAGATCGTTCAGTCGCAGCCGGCCCTGGCGGTGCAATTGCGACGAGATGCTCACCACACGGTCGGTGATGTTCGGGAGGAGGGCGTTGGTGAGCGCGAACGGGCCGAAGTAGTTGGTGGCGACCTGGCTTTCGATGCCATCATCGGTCATCCGGTGCGGCACGGCCATGATGCCGGCGTTGTTGATCAGCCCCGTGATGGGCCCTGACCACGCGTCGGCGAACTGTCGAATCGAATTCGAGCTCGACACGTCGAGTTGCTGCACGTCGATGTTTCCGCGGACAGACCCGATGCCCCGCAGGGCGGCACGTGCTCTGGTGGTGTCCCGCACAGCCATCACCACGTCGGCTCCGGCGCGGGCGAGTTCGCGGGTGGTGATCAAGCCGATCCCGCTCCCGGCTCCGGTCACGATGCGCTGCGTCCGGAAGACGTGGGACTTGCCGTGAGCCCCCGCCGCCGCGTGCAGGGGCTGCGCCGTGAAGAGGTAGCGTGCAGCGGCATCTACCGCTGGTTCACCCATCCCGAAACCGAGCGGGAGCTCTACCCCGTCGAGGACAGGGCGCGGCAGGGACGCGCCCTCGTCTTAGCGTTGCGGATCGCCGCAACCCGGCGAGGATCGAAGCCCTACGCCGCCAAGCTCGCACATCGACTCACCCAGCACAGCCCCGAGTTCTCCGAGATCTGGGCCCGCCAAGAGGTCACCCGACGATTCGAAGACCACAAGACACTCATTCATCCCGAGATCGGCCGAATCCGATTCGACTGCCAGGCCCTCTTCACCGAGGACCAGAGCCAGACCTTCGTCGTTCTCACCACCGTGCCTCGCAGTCGCGATGCCGAGCAGGTGCAGTTGCTCAACATCGTCGGACAACACCGTTTCACCGAGGCCGTCGAGATCAATGATGCCGGCACGTGATCGCCATTTTTCGGCGAGCGACTTCTTATTCGGGAGATGGTGCGCGGTGGGCCCCGCCGGGCTCGAACCGGCGACCCGCGGATTAAAAGTCCGATGCTCTACCAACTGAGCTAGAGGCCCGCAGCGACTAATCTAGCGTGTCTTTGACCTCGGATCGAACCGGGGCAGGATGGGTGCATGACAAGCGAGTATCGCAAACCCGCACTCTTCGGCGGATCGGAGTTCGAGGCGTTCAAGGGTGGCGAGGATCCGGCGCAGATCTCGCGCCTCGCGCACGACACGGCCAGCGCGCTCCTGGGTCGTGTGCGCGCCGATCCCGACCCGGGCGTCATCGACAGGCTCATCGAATACACCGACCTGCACGGCATCGATGCCATCGCCGAGCTGTGGTCGCGAGCGTCGTCGCACAGCCTGCCCGGGGCGCTCTGGCGCATCTATCTGGTTCGGGCGCTGATCAGACAGGATGCCGGGCAGTCGAGCTACCTGTTTCAGAAAGGCAGCGACCTCAGCATCACCATCGACCCGGTCGTGGCCGGCGCCACCTCGCCGACGGGACCGAAGGAGATCACCGCGCTCGCGGACCAGATCCTTCGCGGCATCTTCGACGGCGACTTCGCCGTGGCGCTCGAGCGGGCCGCGGCGTTCTGCCGAATCATGTCGCTCGGAACGGCCGCCGAGGCCGACGACACAGAATCGGATTCGTCGGAGCGGGCATCCGAATTGACCGTGCGGGCCAACCGATTCGCCGAGACCGCGTCGGAGTTCGCTGTCTGCGCAAAACTGTGGAGAACGGACAGCCTCGAATGAAGTTCGGGTAAAGTCGTATCTCGCCGGGCCGTGGTAACCCCGGGCTCCAATTTCCGCCGTTACGAACGGCCTTCCGCCGAGAGGCGTTCCGCGGCCCGGCTCTAATCTTCTTTTCAAGTCTCATGTCGCTTCGCCGCGCTGAATTCGACTAGGTCAGCTTCGACGGTTTGGCAAGGGTCAAACGAACCCCGCGTTCGGGTGGCATGCTGATGAACGACGCGAATCGAGGGGTTCTCCCGGCGCGAAACAAAATCGACGGATCGGAGGCGGCAATGACGAGCCTTCTCCCGCATTCGACGCGAGCCGATTCGACCCGAGCAGATTCGACCCCGCAGAACGCGGGCACCACCGAAATTCACGCCTCTACCCAGCCGCAACTCGTGCGTGTGGCGTCGGTGCCGGCATCCCATGTCTATGTGCGCCACATCTCGCCGATCGACGGCGATGTGGCTCGTCCGAGTGGGCTCGCAAACACCGAGCGCGACGGGGGAGTACGCGTCGTCAGGCTGGCCGATCCCGATCCCGACGACCCCACGCGCTCGGCCCAGCAGCGCTGGTGGCCCCCGACGATGCTCGACGTGAACTGGGTACGCGAACATGCCGACGACTTCGACATCTTTCACCTGCAGTTCGGTTTCGATGCCCGAACGCCCGAGCAGTTGCGCGACCTCGTGGCCGAGCTGCGGCTGCACTCCAAACCTTTTGTCTACACCGTGCACGACCTGCGCAATCCGCATCACCCGAACCGGCTAGAGCACGAGGCCCAGCTCGACGTGCTCGTGCCCGCCGCCGACGCCGTCATCACCCTCACCGACGGTGCCGCATACGAGATCAAGCGCCGCTGGGCCCGCCGCGCTGTCGTACTGCCGCATCCGCACGTGGTGGATTTCGAGACCATGCGTCAGGTGCAGCACGCTCGACTCGATGGCCAGCGCCACCGCGCGCGGCATGACGACGCCGAATACCGTATAGGCCTGCATCTGAAGAGCCTTCGCGCGAACATGAATCCCGTTCCGGTCATTCGCGCGCTTCTCGAGACGATCGGCGGCCTGCCCGGTGCCGTGCTGCAGATCGACGGGCACCGCGACGTGCTCGAGCAGGGCAGCGTGCGCTACGACCACGATCTCGCCGAGCTGCTGCACGAGGCCGCAGCGTCCGGGCTCATCGACCTGCGCATCCACGACTACTTCGACGACGACCAGCTCTGGCAGTACCTCGCCTCGCTCGATCTCTCGGTGCTGCCGTACCGCTTCGGCACTCACTCCGGCTGGCTCGAGGCCTGCCGCGACCTCGGCACCGCCGTACTCGCACCGAACTGCGGCTACTACCGCGATCAGGCGCCCGTGATGCTCTACCTGCAAGACGACGACGGCCTGGATGCCGATTCGCTGGGATGCGCGGTCGCGCGCGCATACGGCGAGCGGCCCCTCTTCTCCATCACGGTCGACGAGCGCAGACGTCAACGCGACACCGTGTCAGACGCGCATGCCGCGCTCTACCGCGACCTGCTTCGATGAGCGAGTCGCTCCGCATCTGCCTGATCGCCTCAAGCCGGTTTCCCGTGGCGGAACCGTTTGCGGGAGGGCTCGAGGCGCACACGCACAGCCTGGCCACCGAACTCATCCGCCGAGGGCACGAGGTCTCGTTGTTCGCCGCTCCTGGGTCGGATCCGAGGCTCGGCGCCACAGAACTCGGCGTCGAGGCGTTCAGCAGCAGCCCGACCGCCCGGGCGGACATCGGCGCCCGGCCAGAGCAATGGATGCGCGAACACCACGCGTACCTGAAGCTCATGCTCGACCTCAGCCGCAATCCCGGCCGATACGACGTGGTGCACAACAACAGCCTCCATCACCTGCCCGTGGCTATGGCCGAGGCAACAGGTCTCCCCTTCGTCACGACCCTGCACACCCCGCCCGTGCCGTGGCTCGAATCGGCCGCGATGCTCGCCGCGTCGAGCCTCGCGTATGCCTCGGTGAGCCGCCACACGGCCGGCGCGTGGCGCCATGTCGTCGACAGCACCGTGATTCTCAACGGGGTCGACACGACCGCGTGGATGCCCGGGCCGGGCGGTCCGGCCGCGATCTGGTTCGGGCGTCTCGTTCCCGAGAAGGCACCGCACCTGGCGATCCGGGCCGCACGGGCTGCCGGCATGGAGATCGAACTCGCCGGACCGTGCCTCGACCAGGAGTATTTCGACAGAGAGATCGCTCCACTCCTCGACGAGCGAGTCCGCTACCTCGGACATCTGCGTCATGAACAACTCGTGCATGCGGTCGGCCGGGCGCTGGTGTCGGTCGTCACTCCCATCTGGGACGAACCGTACGGTCTCGTCGCGGCGGAGTCGCTGGCCTGCGGCACACCGGTTGCGGCGTTCGCGCGGGGCGGAGTTCCCGAGATCCTCGACGAATACTCCGGACGCCTGGCCGCGCCCGACGACGTCGAAGCGCTCGGCGAGGCGATGATCGCCGCATCCCGCCTGTCGAGAGAGGATGCGCGCCGGCGGGCAGTCGCGTCCTGCTCGCTCGACCGGATGGTCGACGACTACGAGCGGCTCTACGACTCTCTGATCCCGTCGAAGCTCGCGGCATGATCGGCTACTACATCCATCACCAAGGCCGCGGACACCTCAATCGTGCCATCGCGATCGCGGCCGAGCTCGACCAGCCGGTCACGGCACTCTCGTCCCAACCCCAGCCCCTCGGATGGATTGGAGACTGGATAGAACTGCCCCGCGACGACGATGACGTGGAACCCCACGACGTCGACGCACAGGGCCGCCTGCACTGGGTTCCTCTCGCCGACGCGGGCCTTCGCGACCGGATGGCGCGGATCTCGCGGTGGATCGCCGACGCCGCGCCGCAGGTGATCGTCGTGGATGTCTCGGTGGAGGTCGCACTTCTCGCCCGGCTCCTCGGCGTGCCTGTCGTTTCGATCGCGCTGCCCGGCGTGCGCGCAGACGAGGCGCACCGGCTGGGCTTCGACATCTCGGCGGCGATCATCGCCGCGTGGCCGCAGGAGGCGGACGGCATGATCTCGGGACTCAGCGCACAGGCTCGGAGCCGGCTGCACTGCGTCGGGGGAATCTCGCGCTTCGCATCACGGCCCGACGAACGCCGCCTTCACACCACTATCGAGGCGCCGAGGCGCCTGCTTCTCCTCGGCGGAGCCGGGGGCAGCACCCTCGACGCGGTGACCATCGCGAACGCCCGGGCGGCGACCCCCGACTGGCAGTGGACGATCCTCGGGGGTAGAGGCGGCCGCTGGATCGAAGATCCGTGGCCCGAGATCTGCTCGGCCGACGTCATCGTCACGCACGCGGGCCAGAACGCGCTCGCCGACGTGGCGGCAGCTCGCCGGCCGGCCATCGTGATCCCCGAGTCGCGGGCGCACGACGAGCAGGTCACGACCGCGTCGGTTCTGGCCAGGAGCAGCCGGTGGCCCGCCCTCGTGCGCTGGAAATTTCCCGAGACCGGTTGGCCGGCGCTACTCGACGAGGCCGTCGGACTCGACGGCGATCTGTGGCGGTCGTGGAACGACGGGCTCGGCGCGCGCAGTGCGGCGGCCGTCGTCCAGCGCGAATTCTCGGATGCCGGCGTTCCGGAGGCCGTGTGACCCGGGTGGCCGTCATCACGGTCGTGCACCGGCGGCATGCCCACCTCGCACTGCAGAGGCGAGCCGTGGCGCTCAGTCAGCGGCTTCCCGACGACTACGTCGTCGTCGCTGTCGATGACCCGATCGAACTCGATGACGATTTCGAGGCCGCGCGCATCCTGCGTATTTCGACTGATCCGCTCGGTCTGCCGATTGCCGCTGCGAGAAACGCCGGGGCCGAGTCGGCCCTGGCGGCGGGCGCCGACGTACTCGTCTTCCTCGATGTCGACTGCGTTCCGGGTCGCGAGTTGATCGGGGCATACGAAGCCGCCGCGTCCGCTCTCGAGTTGCGCGACGACATCCTGTGCGGCCCCGTGGCCTATCTGCCGACCGCGCCCTCGACGGGTTACGACCTGGCCACCATCGACACGCTCGCCGACCCGCATCCGGCCCGACCTGCACCGGTACCCGGCGCCGTCATGCGCGGTGGAGACCACGACTTGTTCTGGTCGCTGTCGTTCGCCGTGACCGCGTCGACCTGGCGCAGTGTCGGCGGCTTCGACGAGGCCTATATCGGGTACGGCGGCGAGGACACCGATTTCGCCGCCACCGCAGATGAGCGCGGCATCCAGATCGCCTGGGTGGGCTCCGCCCGCGCCTATCACCAGTACCATCCTGTCGAGTCGCCTCCCGTGTCGCATCTCGACGACATTCTGCGCAACTCGGCGCTGTTTCATTCGCGGTGGGGCAGATGGCCGATGGGCGGCTGGCTTTCGGCATTCGAGGACGCCGGTCTCATTGCGCACAATCCGGTCGACGACGTCTACGAAAAGCTCTGACGCACACCAAACCGGCATAGCGTCCGCGCCGAATCATTGGTGTGAACGGACCACGAACAACACGCCTCAGGTGGGAAACCTGTCATGCTTAAGCTCGTGACCCCTGATAGCGACCACGACGGTACTCCGCTCGAGGCACTCGACTCGGTCGAGAGCCTCCTATTGAAGGTGGCCGACGGCGATCAGAGATCATTCGCTGAACTGTATGACCGAATCGCACCGCGAGTTCTCGGCCTCATCAAACGACTGCTGATCGACCATTCGCAGTCCGAAGAAGTCGCCCAAGAAGTGTTTCTCGAGATCTGGCGCACGGCTACACGGTTCGACCCCTCTCGCGGCGCCGCCCTCTCCTGGGTTCTCACCATGGCTCACCGCAGGGCAGTCGATCGCGTCCGAGCGTCGCAGTCCTCCCACGACCGCGATATCAAGATCGGTATCCGAGATGTCGACCGTGAATATGATCAGGTGGCCGAATCGGTCGAGATCAGAATCGAACATGAAAGGGTGAAGAGAGCCATGACTCAGCTGACGCAATTGCAGCGCGAGGCCATCTCTCTGGCGTATTACGGGGGCTACAGCCATAGCGAGGTCGCGAAGATTCTGGCGATACCGATCGGCACCGTGAAGACTCGGTTGCGCGACGGCATGATCCGCCTCAGAGATGAAATGGGAGTTGCCTGATGTCCGCACACGACGACTCCCGCCTGAACACCGGGGCATTCGCCCTCGGCGCACTTGCACCCGATGAGCTCGACAGGTTCATTGCCGCTGCCGAGTCCGATCCCGACCTCGCGGCCGAAGCCGACGGTCTCAGCGCCACAGCTGTGCTGCTCGGTCTCGCAGCCACTCCGGTCGAGCCGTCGGCGAGGCTGAAGGTCGACCTTATGGCCGCGATCGCATCCACCCCGCAGCTGCCCCGTGAGACGACCAGGCCCGTGGCGCAGGCTCCGGTCTTCATGCCATCGGCATCCATCGGCGTCGAGGATGCGTCGCCGCGGCGCGCCGCCGTCGGCGCGGCCGAGCAGAAGGCCGGCCTGCGCTGGTTCACCCGACCGGCCACCCTGCTCGTCTCGGCCGCAGCGGCGGTCGCGCTGTTCGTCGGAGGAGGCTTCGTCGGATCGGTGGTCACCGGGGATACCCCGGTCGTCGTCGACCAGCAGGCAGCGGGCCTCGCCCAGATCTACGCCGCATCCGACGTGCAGTCGGTGCGCAGCGAAGTCGAAGGCGGCGGCATCGCCACGCTCGTCTGGTCGGGAGAGCTCGGGCGCTCCGCCGTCGTCGTCGACGGCCTCGCGCCGCTGCCCGCCGGCAGCGTCTACGAGGCCTGGTACATCAACGATGCCGGGGCGGCGCCCGCGGGTACCTTCGATGCCACCGGAGCCCACAAGACGTCGTGGCACCTGCTCGATGGAACGATGTCCATGGGAGACACTGTCGGCGTCACGGTCGAACCGGCCGGCGGATCGAAGGCGCCGACCACGACACCGATCGTGGCCATCGCCAGCGCCTGACCCGCTCGACACGCAACACATCCCGCCACACGCTGCAGCAACGACGAAGGCCCTCTCGAAATCGAGAGGGCCTTCGTCGTTCTGAGGTTCTGACTATCCGAAACGACCCGAGACATAGTCTTCGGTGTCTTTGACCGACGGGTTGGAGAAGATGGTGGTAGTGTCGTCGTACTCGATCAGCTTGCCGGGCTTGCCCGTGCCGGCGATGTTGAAGAACGCGGTACGGTCGGAGACGCGGCTGGCCTGCTGCATGTTGTGCGTCACGATCACGACCGTGTAGTCGTTCTTCAGCTCGCCGATGAGGTCTTCGATGGCGAGGGTCGAGATCGGGTCGAGGGCCGAGCAGGGCTCGTCCATCAGGATGACCTCGGGCTCGACCGCGATGGCGCGGGCGATGCAGAGGCGCTGCTGCTGTCCACCCGAAAGGCCGGAGCCGGGCAGGTGAAGGCGGTCCTTGACCTCGTTCCAGAGGTTGGCACCTCGGAGCGACTTCTCGATGAGGTCGTCGGCGTCGGACTTCGACATGCGACGGTTGTTGAGCTTCGAGCCCGCGAGCACGTTGTCGCCGATCGACATGGTGGGGAATGGGTTCGGACGCTGAAAGACCATTCCGACCTGGCGGCGAACGAGCACGGGGTCTACACCGGGGCCGTAGAGGTTGTTTCCATCGATCAGGACCTCGCCCTCGACACGTGCGCCGGGGATGACCTCGTGCATGCGGTTGAGCGTTCGAAGAAACGTGGACTTGCCGCAGCCCGACGGGCCGATGAACGCGGTGACCGTGCGGGGTTCGATCGTGAGGCTGACGCCTTCGACGGCGAGGAAGCTGCTGTAGAAGACGTTGAGGTCGTTTACTTCGATGCGCTTGGACAAGTGACTTGTTTCCTTTAGGGTTAGCGGCCGAGCTTGGGAGAGAAGATGCGGGCGATCACGCGGGCGGCGAGGTTGAGCAGCATCACGATCAGAATCAGCGTCAAGGCCCCGGTCCATGCGCGGTCGAGGTAGGCCTGGGCATCCGAACCCGGGTTGGCGTACTGGGTGTAGACGAACACCGGCAGGGTCATGACGCGCTCGTTGAACATGTTGTAATTCATGCTCTGGGTGAATCCGGCGATGATGAGCAGGGGAGCCGTCTCGCCGATGACGCGGGCGATGGCGAGCATCACACCGGTCGTGATTCCGGCGATCGAGGTGGGAAGCACGACCTTGACGATCGTGAGCCACTTGGGCACGCCGAGGGCGAAGGATGCCTCGCGCAGCTCGTTCGGCACGAGCTTCAGCATCTCTTCCGTCGAGCGCACGACGACGGGGATCATCAGAATAGACAGCGCGACGGCGCCACCGAGGCCGAATCGGATGCCGGCGACTCCCGTGAGCAGCGCGAAGAACGCGAAAGCGAACAGACCGGCGACGATCGATGGGATGCCCGTCATCACATCGACGAGGAAGGTGATGGCCCGGGCGAAGGGGCCGCGACCGTATTCGACGAGGTAGATCGCGGTGAGGAGCCCGATCGGCACAGAGATGAGCGTGGCCAGGCCGGTGATCTGAAGGGTTCCCATGATCGCGTGCAGCCCGCCACCGCCCTCGCCCACGATGTTGCGCATCGTGAACGTGAAGAACGTGAGGTCGAAGCGTTTCGCGCCATTGACGATCGTGGTGAAGAGCAGCGAGATCAGGGGCAGCAGCGCGATGATGAAGGCCAGCGACACGAGCGAGGTGACCATGCGGTCCCTCGAGCGCCGCACGCCCTCGTAGAGGCGGGAGATCACCGTGAGCACGATGACGAAGAGCACGGTTCCGAAGAAGATGGTGCCGACGATGTTGAAGTCGGCGGTCACGTCGGCCATCATCAACAGCCCGAAGATCACGCCCATGACGATCCAGCTGGCGACCAGCAACAGCCACGGGGTGGCCGTGGGGAGCTTGCCGGCGGTGAGCGTGTTGGTTACGGGGAGGGCGGCGCCAGTAGTCGTGGTCATGGCTAGTTTGCCCCCGAGAATGCCTTGCGGCGGTTGATGATGTAGCGGGCGATCGAGTTCACGACGAGGGTGATCACGAAGAGAATGAGGCCGGACGCGATCAGCACGTTGACGCCGACGCCGTGCGCCTCGGGAAAGTTGAGGGCGATGTTGGCCGCGATCGTCGATGGGTTGGTCGACTTCAGCAGGTCGAATGAGAATCCGCCCGACACCGAGAGCACCATGGCGACGGCCATGGTCTCGCCGAGGGCGCGGCCCAGGCCGAGCATGGATGCCGAGATGATTCCGGGGCGGCCGAACGGCAGTACGGCCATCTGGATCATCTCCCAGCGGGTGGCGCCGAGGGCGAGGGCCGCCTCCTCGTGCAGGCGGGGCGTCTGGAGGAAGACCTCGCGCGAGAGGGCGGTGATGATCGGCAGGATCATGACGGCGAGCACGATGGCGACGGTGAGGATGGTGCGACCGGTGCCGGAGACAGGGCCAGCGAGGATCGGGATCCAGCCGAAGATGTCGACGATGGTGGAGTAGAACGGCTGCACGAACGGCGCGAGCACGGTGATGCCCCACAGACCGAAGACGACCGACGGCACCGCGGCCAGCAGGTCGATCACGTATCCGAGTCCGGCGGCGAGGCGGCGCGGCGCGTAGTGCGAGATGAAGAGAGCGATGCCGATGGCCACGGGAACGGCCATGACGAGTGCGAGGAAGGCGGCCCAGATGGTTCCGCCGACGAGGGGGGCGACGTAGGCCCAGAAGCTCGAGGGGGCGCCTTTGATCTCGGCAGGATCGGCCGTGAAGGCGGGAATCGACTGCACGATGAGGAAGAGGGCGACCAGCGCCAGGATCGCGAGGATCAGACCGCCCGCGACGATCGTCGACGTGGAGAAGATCACATCGCCCGGCCGCTGCTTCGCCTTGATCTGCGCCAGAGGAGCCGCGTCGACCGTCGGCTTCGCGTCCACGGGCTTGGGGGGTGCTGTCGTCATGAGAGCTGGGGTCCTGTCAACCGTTTTTCGGGGAGGAGGGGGACGAGGCGGTCTTGGCCTGAACCCGAGATCTGTCCGGCCTCGATCGGAGTTCGAGGCCGGACAGAGTGTGAAGCGGTGCTACTTGATGGTCTCGATCGCGTCGGAGACCTTCGAGGCGAGGTCGCTCGAGAGCGGCGCGGCACCGGCGGAGGTCGCGGCCTCCTGCTGGCCCTCATCGCTGGCGAGGTAGCCGACGTACGCCTTCACGAGCTCGGCCTGGGCCGGGTCCGCGTACTCCTGGCAGGCGATGATGTAGCTCACCAGAACGAGCGGGTAGTGCGACGCGTCGGTGGTCTCGCGGTCGAGCGCGATCGCGATGTCGTTCGACTCGCGACCCTCGACCAGCGGGGACTCCTCGACGACGGCGGCGGCACCCTCAGCGGTGTACTCGACGAACTCTTCGCCGACCTTGATCTTGGCGACGCCCAGGTCTCCGGCCTTCGATGCGTCGGCGTAGCCGATGGTGTTGCTGCCGTTGGTCACGGCCTGGATGACACCCGAGGTGCCCTGGGCGCCCTCACCGGTCTGGAACGGGAACGCGTCTGCGGCCTTCTCGGCCCAGTCTGCGGGAGCGACCTTGCCGAGGTAGTCGGTGAAGTTCTTGGTGGTTCCCGAGTCGTCCGAACGGTGCACGGCGGTGATCGCCGCGGAGGGCAGTGTGGCGTCGGGGTTGAGCGCCTTGATGGCCGCGTCATCCCACGAGGTGATGGCGCCGGAGAAGATCTTGGCGAGGGTCGACGCGTCGAGGTTCAGCTCGTCGACACCCTCGACGTTGAAGACGACGGCGATGGGCGAGATGTAGACGGGAAGGTCGATCGCCAGGGTGTCGGAAGCGCAGCTGGCGAACTCGCCGGCCAGCTCCTCGTCGTTCAGTGCCGAGTCGGACCCGGCGAAGGCGGCGGCACCCGAGATGAAGCTCTCGCGGCCGGCTCCCGAGCCCTGGGGGTCGTAGTTGATGGTGACGTCGGGGTTGGCGGTCTGGAACGCGGCGATCCATGCTTCCTGGGCGCTGCCCTGGCTCGAGGCGCCGATACCGGTCAGCGTTCCCGTGAGGGTCGAGGCCGAGTCGCTCGAGCCGCCCTCTGCGGGTGCCTCGTTGGCGGCGCAGGCGGAGAGTGCCAGCGCGGCGGTGAGGAAGAGTGCCGCGGGGGCGGCGATACGCGAAAGCTTCACTGAAAAATCCCCTTCAGGGTTTCTATTGCTGGGATGGGCCGGTGCATGGCCCTCAGTGAACCTAACGAGCGCGCGTAACGAATCTCTCGTGATCAGGTAAACGGGAGGTGAACAGCATCTGCTGGCGAGCAGCCTAGTGCGGAACGTGCGTCTCGACCGCGATGATGCCGGAGCCCGGCCGGTCCTTCGACAGGTGGATGACCGTGTAGCCGGCCACGGGAAGGTCGCCCGCCCGCGCGATCGAGGCCACCTTGGTGGTGCCGGTGGCGAGTGCGACCTCGCGCATGATTTCGGGCAGCACGGGCCCGTGACTGCACAGGATGCTCGTTGCGCGGCGACGCACGCGTTTGCCGACAAGACTCCGGATGTCGCTGGTGCCGTTCTCGAAGGCATCCTGGCTGAGCGAGTCGGTCTTCTTGACCGACAGCCCCAGGGCTTCGGCCGTCGGCGCGATCGTCTGCTGGCAGCGCAGGGCGGTCGACGACCGGAGCACGGTCGGACCGAAGGCGCTCAGGCCGGGAACGATGAACGCCGCTTCGACCAGGCCGCGGTGGGTGAGCGGGCGCGCCGAGTCTCGACCGTCGAAGTCGAAGGCGGGAATCGCCTTGGCATGGCGCAGCGCGATGATGGCGAACGTGCTCGTGAGACCGTCGTCGACGAAGGCCTGGAATCGCTTGAGGATCTCGGCGTCGCGCTTGTAGCTGATCGAGGAGAGTGCCCGGCTGATCGGCATCCACTCGAGGGCGGCGACCTCGCTGTTCGGCACGAAAGTCGAGGCGAGGACCGCTTCTTCGGTCACTTCGGCGGCCCAGTAGTGCACGACCTTCTCGCGGTGGTTGGGCATCACGTAGTTGGTGACGCCGAGTGGCAGTCCGAGATCGACTTTCAGGCCGGTCTCCTCGGCGATCTCGCGCACGGCCGTCTGCGGCAGAACTTCGCCCGGGTCGACTTTGCCCTTCGGCAACGAGACGTCTTTGTGGCGCGTGCGATGAATCAGGAGCACCAGGATCTTGCCATCGACGACGCGCCAGCAGACCGCTCCTGCGGCGAACACGGTCACAGCGACCGTTCCCCCGTCCCGTTCACCGGCTGATTCCCGTTCTCTTGCGCCGCTTGCTGATCTGCTTCATGACCACGTCTTGCAGGTCGACCAGCGGATTGCCGGCGTCGTCGACGCTGCGCCGCACCCAGTCGCCCTCCGGTCCGAGCGTCCATGACATGGTGTTCTCGTTCATGGCGAGGTCGAAGAGCTCGCTGATCTCGCGCAGGTGATCGGCGCTGGTCAGGCGCACCAGGGCCTCGACGCGACGGTCGAGGTTGCGGTGCATCATGTCGGCGCTGCCGATCCAGGTCTCGTTCTCGCCCGCGTTCACGAACGAGAAGATGCGGGAATGCTCGAGGTAGCGACCGACGATCGACCGAACCGTGATGTTCTCGCTCAGGCCTGGCACCCCCGGCTTGATGGCGCAGATTCCGCGCACCCAGATCTCGACGGGAACGCCGGCCTGGCTGGCGCGATAGAGAGCGTCGATGATGGCCTCGTCGACGATCGAGTTGACCTTGATGCGGATTCCGGCGGGCAGCCCCTGCTCGACATTGCTCGCCTCCTGCGCGATGCGCTTGAGCAAGCCCTTGCGCAAGTGCAGCGGGGCCACGAGCAGGCGCTTGAACTTCTTCTCGATGGCATAGCCCGAGAGCTCGTTGAACAGGCGGGTCAGGTCTTTGCCGACCTGGTCGTCGGCGGTCAGCAGGCCGAAGTCCTCGTAGATGCGGCTCGTCTTGGGGTTGTAGTTTCCGGTTCCGATGTGGCTGTAGTGGCGCAGCACCCCCTTCTCGCGGCGGATCACCAGGGCGAGCTTGCAGTGCGTTTTGAGTCCGACCAGGCCGTAGACGACGTGCACTCCGGCCTTTTCGAGCTTGCGCGCCCACGAGATGTTGGCCTGCTCGTCGAAGCGCGCCTTGATCTCGACGAGGGCGAGAACCTGCTTGCCGGACTCCGCCGCGTCGATGAGGGCCTCGACGATCGGGCTGTCTCCCGACGTTCGGTAGAGGGTCTGCTTGATGGCGAGCACGTGCGGGTCTGCGGCTGCCTGCTCGAGGAACGCCTGCACGCTCGTGGCGAACGACTCGTAGGGGTGGTGCAGCAGCACGTCTTGACGCGCGATGGCCTTGAAGATGTCGGGCTTGGCGTTGGGCTCCGACGGCTGAAGGGCGACCGAGGTGGTGGGAACCCGCTTCGGGTAGTGCAGCTCGGGGCGGTCGATCTTGCCGAGGTCGAAGAGGCCAGCCAAGTCGAGGGGAGCGGGGAGCCGGTAGACCTCCTGCTCGGTGACGTAGAGCTCGCGAACGATGAGTTCAAGCGTGCGGTCGTCCATGTCTTCGGTGACCTCGAGCCGGATAGGCGGACCGAAGCGTCGACGCAGCAGCTCTTTTTCGAGGGCCTGGATGAGGTTCTCTGTCTCGTCTTCGTCGACCTCGACGTCTTCGTTGCGGGTCACCCGGAACACGTGGTGATCGAGCACCTCCATGCCCGGAAAGAGATGGCCGAGGTGATTGGCGATGAGGTCTTCGAGGGCGATGAGCCGCACGTTCGTCTCGTCTTCGGTCTCGTCGACCCTGATGAAGCGGGGGATGACCTGGGGAACCTTGAGGCGGGCGAACTCCTCTTTGTCGATCTTGGTGTTGCGCACGCGGACGGACAGGTTGAGCGAGAGTCCGGAGATGTAGGGGAATGGGTGCGCGGGGTCGACGGCGAGCGGCATGAGCACGGGAAAGATCTGAGCCGAGAAGTAATCGCTGAGGCGTGAGCGATCGTCGTCATCGAGACTGTCCCAGGTGACGATGTGCACCCCCGCCTCATCGAGCGCCGGCTTCACGAGATCTTGGTACGCGCGGGCGTGTCGCAGTTGCAGCTCGTGCGCCGCGCTGGAGATGTCGCCCAGAACGTCGACGGGCTTGCGGCCGATGTTGGTTGGCAGGGCGAGTCCGGTCGCGATGCGGCGCTTGAGGCCGGCGACGCGCACCATGAAGAACTCGTCGAGGTTCGACGAGAAGATCGCCAGAAAGTTGGTGCGCTCCAGCACCGGAAGCGTGGGGTCTTCGGCGAGCTCGAGCACGCGGGTGTTGAACGCCAGCCAGCTCAGCTCGCGGTCGAGGTAGCGGCCTTCGGGAAGGGACGGGTCGTCGAGGATCTCGATGATCTCGTCGTCGTCATCGAAATCTGAACCGAAGTTCGAGTCAAGAAGGATGTTGTCGCCGCTCATGCAATCATCATGTCATCCGGCGAGCGGACGCCGATACTGCACGTCGACCGTATGATCCGTGAATCCGAGCGATCGATAAAGATGCACGGCGCCTGCGTTGTCGGCATCGACATAGAGCGCGGCGGTCGAGATCGTGCGCGTGCGAAGGCGGTCGAACGCGCGCTGCATGAGTATGCGCCCGAGGCCCCGCCCCGCGTACGCCTCGTCGACGCCCACCACATAGATCTCGCCCGGTTCATCGGGGCCCTCGATCTTGAGCCAGTTGTACGCGACGAGCGTGTCTCCGTGTCGGGCGACGAAAAAGTCGTTCGCGTCGAACCAGGGCTCGGACATTCGGGCACGCAGGTCGTCGACGGCGAGCTCGCCCTGCTCGGCGTGACCGGCGAAGACTCGCGCGTTCAGCTCGACCCAGGCTTCGTCGTCGATCCCCGGCCTGAACGCGTCGATGACGATGCCGTCGGCCACGTTGTCGGTGCTTGTAGACGCGGTGTCTGTCGAAGGGCCGGGCACCGGCATCCGCAACTGGTAGAGCGTGCGCGCGGGTTCGAAGCCCGTGCGGGCCGCCAGGATGCGACTGGCCGGGTGGTCGCCGTGCGCCCAGCCCGCGATGTGCGGCTCAGCGCCGTCGAGAATCCGATCGAGCAGGATGGTGCCGAGGCCGTTGCGCCGGAACTCCGGATCGACGACGAACTCGAACTCGCCCCGGCCCACGAGCACGGCGCCGGCGATCGCGTCGTCGTGCTCGGCCACGATCAGGGTTCGGGCGCCGGATGCCGCGTCGACGAGCGCCTGGTCGTTGAACGGCGGCTGGCCGTCGACCAGCGACGTGCGGGAGATCAGCCGGGTGAACGCCGCGCCCAGCTCTGCGGGGCTACTTGCCCTGAGTTGCAGCGATGCGCTCATTGTCGTCTTCGAAGAAGTTGAAGCGGTAACCCACGTTGCGCACGGTGCCGATGAGCGATTCGAGGTCGCCGAGCTTGGCGCGCAGCCGCCGCACGTGCACGTCGACCGTGCGAGTGCCGCCGAAGTAGTCGTAGCCCCACACCTCGGAGAGCAGCTGTTCGCGGGTGAAGACCCTCGACGGGTGCATCGCGAAGAACCGCAGCAGCTCGAACTCCTTGAAGGTGAGGTCGAGTGGACGCCCGTGCACTCGCGCCGAATAGCTGGCCTCGTCGATGACCACGCCGGACGCCTGGATCTTCGACGTGGACTGGTCTTGCACCTGGCGGCCGATGGCCAGGCGGATGCGTGTGTCGACCTCTGCAGGACCGGCCGTCTCGAGCACGACATCGGCTGCGCCCCAGTCGGCGCTCACCGCAGTGAGTCCGCCCTCGGTGATGATGAGAAGGATGGGTACGCCGACGCCGGTCGTCGAGAGGATCTTGCAGAGTGAGCGTGCGGATGCCAGGTCGGTGCGGGCATCGACGAAGATGAGATCGCAGTTGGGCGTGTTCACCAGCTGGGCCGGTTCGGCGGGGATCTGCCGGGTGCGGTGACTCAGGAGAGACAGTGCGGGCAGAACCTCGCGGTCGACCGCAGAGGTCAAGATCAGCAGCTGCGCCACGTATGGTCCTCCAAGAAAGCCTGCCGTCATACTATCGGGCACAATGGGAGGGTGAGCCTCCTGATGAAGAGCGTAGTGCCGGTCTGGTTGGTGGCCGTTCTCGGTGCCGTCGCGGTCGCGGTGCTCGCCGAACCCGAGAACTACCTCGTCTTTCTTCCCGTGGTGCTGGGGGTGACCACCCTGTTGACTTTCGGCATCCAGCTGGGCATTCGGCGCACAGAGGGCTACGTCAACCGGGTGACGGCCAGTTCGACCGGCGCGGTCGTGATCCTCGCCCTGGCAACGGTGATCCTCGCCCCCATCGCTCTCGCGGCCTGACCAGCCCGCCTCCACGCTCGGAGTCGGGGTTAGGATCGATGCATGCAATCGTACGTCGCGCTCGAACTGTTCTTCGTGGGACTGCTCGGTCTCGCGAGCCTGGCCATCGCCTGGATCTCGGGCATGGTCGTGGTCAAACTCTTCCGCGGACAGCGCTGACCGTGATCGAACTGCCCATCGGGCTGAACGCCGAACTCGTTCCCCTGTCGTGGTTGATCGGCGTCTGGGAAGGAACCGGCGTCATCGACTACACGATCGGTGACGAGAAGGTCACGCGCGAGTTCGGGCAGCGGGTGAGCTTCAGTCAAGACGGGCTGCCCCACCTCAACTACAACTCCTATGCGTGGCTCCTCGGCGAGGGTGACGACGAACCGGCGCCGCTCGCCACCGAGACCGGTTACTGGCGACTCAGCAGGCCTCTTATCGACGCCGATCCCGGCCCGGGCATGCTGCCGGGCGGCGAGCAGAAACCGTTCACGACGGCCGACGACGTCGAGACCCTGCGCAACGCCACCAACGGATTCGACGTCGAGGTCGCACTGGTGCACCCCGGCGGCGTGATGGAGCTCTACCTCGGTCAGGTCGCCGGCGCACGCATCGACCTGTCGACCGACGCGGTCATCCGCTCACACGGCGCCAAAGAATACACGGCCGCCACCCGCATCTACGGGCTCGTCGACTCGCACCTGCTCTGGGCGTGGGACATCGCGGCCCTGGGCCAGAATCTTCGCACCCACGCATCCGCCCGTCTGGCAAAAACAGATTGACCGCAATGACCTCTATCGGCTCCCCGTTCCTCAGCCTCTCCGGCGCAGTCGATTCGGCGGCAGCCGACGCGGGCGTTCCCGCTCACTACGGAAACCCCGTGGCCGAGCAGCGCGCGCTGCTCGCCGGGGCGATCGTCGATCTCTCCCACCGGGGGGTCATCTCGGTCAGCGGCGCCGACCGTCTCTCATGGCTCAACTCGCTCACGAGCCAGAGCCTGACAGGTCTCCTCCCCGGGCAGTCGACCGAGTCGCTGCTGCTCGGAGTCTCCGGCCGCGTCGAGTTCGACATGCGAGTCGTCGACGACGGCGACACGACGTGGCTGCTCGTCGATGCCGACGAACTGCCCGGCCTTCATGCCTGGCTCCTGAAGATGCGCTTCACGCTGCGCGTCGTCGTCACAGACCGCTCGGCCGAATTCGCCACGCTCGGCTCGATCGGCGCCTCGAACGAGGCGCTGGATGCCGTCGCCGCGTCACCGAACGGTGTCGCCCTGGTCTGGCGCGACCCCTGGGCCACGGTCTCCGAAGGCGGCCATCAGTACGCCCGGGTGGCCGAGCATCCCGGCGCGGAATGGTTGTGGCGGGAGACCCTCGTGAGCCGCGACCTGCTGGGCGCACTCGCCGGCCGCATCCGCGGTGGCGAAGTATCCGCGGCGGGCATTCTGGCCGCCGAGGCCCTGCGCATCGCCGCCTGGCGCCCGCGTCGAGCGACCGAGGGCGATGAGAAGACGATTCCGCACGAGCTCGACTGGATGCGCTCCGCGGTGCACCTCTCGAAGGGCTGCTACCGGGGTCAAGAAACAGTCGCCAAGGTGCACAACCTCGGGCATCCGCCTCGCCGCCTCGTCTTTCTTCACCTCGACGGAACCGACAACGTCCTTCCCGCGCCAGGCGATCAGGTCGTGCTGCCCGCGCAGGCCGACGCAGCCGCGCCCGACGAGCCCGATGTCGTCGGTCAGGTCACCTCCAGCGGCATCCACTACGAACTGGGACCGATCGCACTCGCGGTCGTGCGGCGCTCGACGCCGGTGGAGCCCGATCTCGGCGTTCTGAGCGACGGCATCGTCGTGGCCGCGGGCCAGGAGGTCATCGTGCCGCCCGAGGCCGGCAGCGTCATCGGTCGAGTGCGTCGCATGCCGCGGCTCGGCGTGATGCGGCGCTGACGCGTCTCGGCGTGATGCGGCGCTGACGCGTCGACGAGCGTCACACCGGGGCGACCTGCCGCCAGGGAACCGTGAGCTCACCGAGGCGCCTGCGCGACCGGGCGCCGAGAACCGACCAGCCCGCGGCATCCACGGCCTCGACCGCGGCGAGCCAGCGCTGGGTCGCGCCATACACGCCCACGCCGGCGTTGTGCTGCCAAGCCCTGTCGAGTTCGCTGAGCAGCGCGTGAATCGGCTGGCCCGGCACGTTGTGGTGGATGAGCGATTTCGGGAGTCGCTCGGCCACGATCGACGGCCGCTCGAGCTCTGCCAGGCGCAATGAGATCGTGAAGGTCTGGGCCCCGTCAGCTGTGACGGTCACCCAGCTTGCGACCCGACCGATCTCGTTGCACGTGCCTTCGACGAGAACCCCGCCCGGTTGCAGGCGCGACACCATGAGCAGCCAGGCATCCGATACCTCGGATTCATCGTATTGGCGAAGCACGTTGAACGCGCGGATGACCGCGGCGAGACGGCCGTCGGCGAGCGGAGTCTCGAACCCGCCCAGAGCGAAGGAGACTCGCGCGTTCGGCGCGAACGTGGAGGAGCCGGATCGAACGGCGGCGAGCTGCTCGGTGGCCCGGCGCACCCTGTCGGGCGAGATCTCGAGCCCGACGACCTCGACGTCGGGGCGCAGGCGGGCGAGCCGATGCTGCAGCTCGAAGGCGGTCACCCCGCTGGCTCCGTAGCCCAAGTCGACGACGAGCGGGTCGCCGGTGCCGCGCAGCACGGGCAGCGTCGTGATGAAGCGGTCGACGCGACGAAGGCGATTGGTGTTCGTCGTGCCCCGCGTGATTTCACCGATCGGCATGCATCCAGTTCACCACGAAAGCCGCGGGCGGCCGCCCCTAGACTTGGAGCATGTCTACGCCTTACACCTTGATTCTGCTGCGCCACGGCAACAGCGACTGGAACCAGAAGAACCTTTTCACAGGCTGGGTCGATGTGCACCTCAGCGAGCAGGGAGTCGCCGAGGCGAGGCGCGCCGGCGAGCTGCTCGCGTCGTCGGGCATCCTGCCCGACATCCTGTACACCTCCGTGCTGTCGCGTGCCATCGAAACCGCGAACCTCGCGCTCGCGGGCGCCGACCGCTCATGGATCGACGTCAAGCGCAGCTGGCGCCTCAACGAGCGTCACTACGGCGACCTGCAGGGCAAAGATAAGGCGCAGACGCTCGAAGAGTACGGCCCCGAGAAGTTTCAGACGTGGCGTCGGTCGTTCGACGTGCCGCCGCCGCCCATCGACGACGACGCCGAGTACTCGCAGGTGGGCGATCCTCGCTACGCGCACATCGACGGAGAGGTGCCCCGTACCGAATGCCTCAAAGACGTCATCGAGCGCATGCTGCCGTACTGGCAGTCCGACATCACCGACGACCTCGCAGCGGGCAAGGTCGTTCTCGTCACCGCTCACGGCAACTCGCTGCGTGCCCTGATCAAGCACCTCGACGGCATCTCAGACGACGACATCGCCGAGCTGAACGTGCCGACCGGCATCCCGCTCGTGTACAAGCTCGACGAGAACTTCGTGCCGATCGAGCCGGCCGCCTACCTCGACCCCGAGGCCGCCGCCGCGGGTGCCGCGGCAGTCGCCAACCAGGGCAAGAAGTAGCGGCCGCCGACAGTTCTCGGCGACCGTCAGATGACCGGTCCGCGTTCTGCGGGCCGGTCATTCTGCTGCGTGTAGGGCGACTGCAACTGGGCCGGCGAGTTGTGCTGCTGCGGCTGCTGGTGCGCGTACTGCTGCACCGGTGCCCGCGGGCCGCCGGATGACGGGGAGCCCACCATCCGCGACGCGATCACACCGCCCCAGCCGATGCCGGCCACCACGAGCGCGCTCAGAATGAGCATGACGAGCTGCGCCGCGGCCGAATCGACCCCGTTGACGACCATCGCCCAGTGCACGAGGGCCACGACCGCGATGAGCGCGAGAAACGCGTAGGCGATTGCGGGGCGTGAGCGTACGACGAGCCAGCCGGCACCGAGGGCCAGGGTCAGCATCACGAAGACGTCGGCGAAGGTGAATCCGAAGAAGACGGATGCTGGCCCGAAGCCGATCGACAGTCGAACGGCCTGCAGGATGGCGACGATGATCACCGCCCCGACGATGATGACCTTGGCGATCACGCGACGCGGCAGGGGCGCAGGTGCGACGAAGAAGCCGAACGCCACGACCGCGAGGGCGAAGAGCAGTTGCAGCACCAGCAGCACGCCGAGCGAGATCTCGAAGCGCATGCCGGTGAACAGCTGGATGAACTGCCCGCCCAGGCTGAGCACGAGAAGGTAACCCCCGAGCGACACCGTGACGAGCGACAGAAACCACCGGGTCGACGTGGGGCGCGTGGGCTGGGGATTCGAAGGGTACGACATGCCCTCCAGCATGGAGGAGTGGGTGAGTTCGGGGCAAGGAGAACGGCGGCATCAGCTGACGTTCCGCCGAAAACGACGGAACGCGACCGGGCCGCCCGAGGGCATCCCGATCGCGTTCTGTCGTTCTCGACGCGAACTACTCTGCGGCGCCGGCCCAGTCGCCGGTGGCCAGGTACTGCACCTTCTTGGCGATAGCGACGGCATGGTCGCCGAAGCGCTCGTGATAGCGGCTCGCGAGGGTCACATCGACGGTGTCGACCGCGCCGCCCTTCCAGGTCTCGCCGAGCACCGCGTCGAAGACGCTCACGTGCAACTCGTCGAGCGAGTCATCGTCTTCGCGGATGACCTCGACCAGCGCGAGGTCTTCGTTCGTGAGAAGAACGGTGAGGTTCTTGGCCATCGCAATGTCGAGTCGACCCATCTCGGTGAAAGTGCCGCGCAGGCTCTTCTTCACGACCTTGTCGGGGTAGCGGTAGCGCGCGAGCTGCGCGATGTGCTCGGCGAGGTCGCCCATGCGCTCGAGCGACGCCGAGATCCGCAGGGCGCTCACGACGATGCGCAGGTCGCGGGCGACGGGCTGCTGCAGGGCCAGGATGTTGATGGCGAGCTCGTCGAGGCTCACAGCGAGGGCGTCGATCTTGTGGTCTTCGGCGATGACCGACTCGGCGAGGGCCACGTTCGATTCGTTGAAGGCGGTCGTGGCATTGGTGATCGCCACGGTCACGAGCGTCGAGATCTCGACGAGGCGGTCCTGTACCTCCCGCAGCTCCTGCTGGAATACTTCGCGCATGCGTAAAGGTCCTTTCACGGATTCGTCCCGACGCCGGTGTGGCGGTTTTCTGCAGCGTCAAGGGTAGGGGCGCCTGCTGGCGCCCGGATCATTCTGCCGAGATCAGGTTAACGGAAGGTGCCGGAGACCTGAACACTCGGCTAAGCGGCGCCTGTTCAGGCGTAGACGTGAATTCTATTCTGGGCCGAGTCGTTAGTGTGGAGTTCATGGACTCAGGCTGGTTGGTGCTGCTTTCTGTGGCATTCGGCCTCGTCGTCGGCGCCGGATTCATGGCGCTTCTGCATGCCGCCGAACGGCGCGGCAGCAACGCCGTCGACGTGGTCAACCCTGCAGTACCCGACGGCGTCGAACAGGTCGTCAACGCTCTCGATTCCGCCGGCGTGGTCATCGATCCGTCGAACAATGTCGTCACGGCATCCCCGGGCTCGATCGCATTCGGTCTCGTCGCGCAGCAGGCCCTCGTTCATCCCGAACTGGTCGCGCTCGTCGACGCCGTGCGTTCGAGCGGTGAGCCCGTGACCACGACCGTCGAGCTCGCGCGAGGCCCCTTCGGCGATGCGAGCCTGCATTTTCTCGTGCGGGTGGCGCGACTCGGCTCGAGATACATCCTGCTCGTCGCCGAAGACCATTCCGAGACCTTCCGGCTCGAAGACGTGCGGCGCGACTTCATCGCGAACATCAGTCACGAACTCAAGACTCCCATCGGGGCGATCTCGCTGCTCTCCGAAGCACTCGACCCCGCGGCCGACGATCCCGAGCAGGTGCGCCGCTTCGCCAGGCGACTGCACTCAGAGGCGGCGCGACTCACCCGCATCACCCAAGAGATCATCGAGCTCTCGCGCTTGCAGGCCGCAGATACTCTTCATTCAGCAGAGGTGTTGAACGTCGACCATCTCATTGCGGCGGCCATGGATCAGAACCACGTGCAGTCCGAACTGCGCGGCACGACCCTGGTCAAGGGAGGGGCGAAGCACGTCGAGGTGTTCGGCGACGAGACGCTGCTCGTGATGGCCCTGCACAACCTCGTGGGCAACGCCATCCAGTACTCGCCCGAGAACTCGCGCGTCGGAATCGGCGTGCGCGTCGAAGACGGGGTCGTCGAGATCGCCGTCACAGACCAGGGCCTGGGCATCGCCAGCGACGACCTCGATCGCGTCTTCGAACGGTTCTTCCGGGTCGACCAGGCGCGCTCCCGCAATACGGGCGGCACGGGCCTCGGGCTCAGCATCGTCAAGCACATCGTCGAGAACCACGGCGGCGACGTGCGGGTGTGGTCGCAACTCGGCAGAGGTTCCACGTTCACGATCAGGCTTCCCGAGGCGTCGACTGTCGCCATCGCACCCCAAGGAGATTTCCGATGACCCACATACTGCTTGTCGAAGACGAAGATGCCCTCAGCGAACCCCTCGCCTATCTGCTGCGTCGTGAGGGCTACACGGTGACCGTGGCCCCCGACGGGCCCACGGCGATCGCCGAATTCGACCGGGGGGGAGTCGAGTTGGTGCTCCTCGATCTGATGATTCCCGGAATCCCGGGAACCGAGGTGTGCAGGGAGATCAGAACCCGCAGCTCGGTGCCCATCATCATGCTCACGGCCAAAGACTCCGAAATCGATATCGTGGTCGGACTCGAACTGGGCGCCGACGACTACGTGACCAAGCCCTACTCGACCCGCGAACTTCTTGCACGCATCCGGGCGGTCATGCGTCGCCAGAGCGAGCCGAGCGATCTCGCCGAGCCGGTTCTCGAGAGCGGTCCGGTGCAGATGGACATCGAGCGGCACACAGTGCGGGTCAACGGCGTCGACACGGCCATGCCGCTGAAGGAGTTCGAGTTGCTCGAGCTGTTGCTGCGCAATTCCGGCCGGGTGCTCACGCGGGGGCAGCTCATCGACCGGGTCTGGGGTTCCGACTACTTCGGAGACACCAAGACGCTCGACGTGCATATCAAACGGATCCGCTCGAAGATCGAGTCGGTTCCGTCAGAACCGACGTTGCTCGTCACAGTGAGGGGACTCGGATACCGCTTCGAGGCGTGATCCGAGCGCTCCACGGCCGGGGCGGGCCCCGTGAAACCAGGAGCCGCTACGGAGCGGGAGTCGCCTCGGGTGCGGGGGTCTCCACGACGTCGCCGGGCTGCGGAGTCGTCGACGGCACGGGTGTCGGCGTGGCTGTGAAGGTCGGCAGCGGTGTGGGGGCGAGGCCCGTGTACTCGGCGAACTCGGTGGTGAGGATGGGCAGCAGAAGCTGCTTGCCCTCTGCATCGCCGTACTGGAAATAGACGGGGAACAATGAACCCGCGGTGGCGTCGATGCCGCGAAGCACGATCTGCGTCTCGCCGTCGGCGCCGAAGCTGGTGTTGCCGTTGCCTGCCACAGGAACCGTGGACTCGGCCTTCTCTCCGTCTCTTTCGTACTGCAGAACGAGCGCTCGGCTCTCGCGGGCGCTGTTGGAGAAGGTGACGATGAGGCTGGCGTCTTCGCCATCGTCGCTCACGAGGGTGGCGTTGCGGATGTCGACGGTTCCGACGCGGCCGTTCACGCCGTTGGCCGTCTCGACCTCTTTGGTCGTCGCCTGCGGGGTGATGAATGCGCAGCCGGCGGTGCCGAGCCCGAGAAGGGCGGACATGGCCAGTGCGGCCCCGAGTCGTGCTCTCACAAGTTCCTCCAGAAAGGTTCGGCGCGGCCTCTTTACGGGGCCGAACGCGGACCGTCTTAGCCTACCGAATCGTGGGCCGTGCAATCGGTCGTCGCACGGGCCCGGCGCAGACGAGGTCCCCGTTCGCGGGGGTCCGAAAAGTACGTCGTGGTACTCTGAGGATCGCTGAAGGGATTCCATCGATGATTTTTGAAGTGGGCGAAACAGTCGTCTACCCCCACCACGGCGCGGCGACGATCTCCGAGGTCAAGACCCGCATCATCAAGGGCGAAGAGAAGATCTACCTCAAGCTCCGCGTCGCCCAAGGCGACCTCACCATAGAGGTGCCCGCAGAGAACGTCGAGCTCGTCGGCGTTCGCGATGTCATCGGCAAGGAGGGCGTCGACCGGGTCTTCGACGTGCTTCGCGCTCCATTCACAGAAGAGCCCACCAACTGGTCGCGCCGGTACAAGGCCAACCTCGAGAAACTCGCGTCGGGCGATGTCATCAAGGTCAGCGAGGTCGTGCGTGACCTGTGGCGGCGAGACCAAGATCGAGGGCTGTCCGCGGGCGAGAAGCGCATGCTCGCCAAGGCCCGGCAGATCCTGATTTCCGAGCTTGCGCTCGCCGAAAAGACCGACGAAGAGAAGGCATCCCTGGTTCTCGACGAGGTTCTGGCCTCCTAGCTCGTGAGCGCCTCCACGCCGGCGCCTCGCGTCGCGATCATCATCGTGGCCGCCGGCAGCGGAACACGCCTGGGCGAGCCGATTCCCAAGGCGTTCGTCGAGCTCGACGGCCGCAGCATCCTGTCGAGGTCGCTCGACCCGGTCTTCGGTCTCGCCGAGCCGACGCAGGTCGTCGTGGTCGCGCCGTCGAGCCATGTGCAGCGTGCGCGCGAGATCGTCGCGCAGGCCGCGGGCCCGGCCTCGGATGCCTGTTCGGTGGTCGCCGGGGGCGACTCGCGCCAGGCGTCGGTCGCGTCGGGCCTCGCCGCCCTGGTCTCCTCGATCGAGGTCGTACTCGTGCACGACGCCGCCCGGGCGCTCGCGCCGCGGTCGCTGTTCGAGCGGGTCGTCGCAGAGGTCGACCGAGCGGGCCGTGGTGCCATCCCCGGGCTCGCCGTGACAGACACGATCAAACGCGTCGACGCATCCGGCACCGTGCTCGAGACCGTCGACCGGGCGCAGCTGTCGGCCGTGCAGACGCCCCAGGCCTTTCCTCGCGCCGAACTCGTGGCGGCGTACGGCGCCGTCGATCGCGAGTTCACCGACGATGCCGCGTTGATCCAGCACGTCGGGGGCTCGGTCGCCATCGTCGAGGGTGATCCCTTGGCCTTCAAGGTCACGACTCCGTGGGACCTGCGACGTGCCCAGCAGCTGCTGGCCGAGGCGTCGCCGCCCGCCCGGCCGTCGACATCCGCTTTTCTGCGCACCGGTGTAGGCACCGACGCGCACGCCATCGACGAGGGCCAGCCGCTCTGGCTCGCCGGCCTCTTCTGGCCGAACGAGGCCGGGCTCGCCGGCCACAGCGACGGCGACGCGGTCGCCCACGCGCTGTGCGACGCTCTGCTGTCTGCCGCCGGGCTCGGCGACATCGGTGGCATCTTCGGCGTCGACGACCCTCGGCTCGACGGGGCCCACGCCGACGTCTTCCTCACTGAAACGCTGCGCCTTCTGGCAGTCGCCGGGTTCGCTCCGTCCAACGCCTCGGTGCAGCTGGTGGGCAACAGACCGCGATTCTCGCCGCGCAAGGCCGAAGCCGAGAAGCGCCTGACGACCCTGCTCGGCTGCCCTGTCTCGGTGTCGGCGACCACGACCGATTCCCTGGGGTTCACGGGCAGGGGCGAGGGCATCGCGGCCATCGCGACCGCCCTCATCAGAGAGGTGCCGCGCACGGCGCCCGGCCCGGTCACGGAGCACCCGGTGCACGCCGCCTAAACTAGCCGGGTGGCGCTTCGACTGTATGACTCGAGAAGCCGGACCCTGTCCGACTTCGTTCCCCTCGTTCCTGACCGGGTGGGAATCTACGTCTGCGGACCCACGGTTCAGTCATCTCCGCACATCGGGCACCTGCGTTCGGCGCTGGTGTACGACCAGTTGCGGCGCTGGCTGTCGCACTCGGGCCACCACGTCACGTTCGTGCGCAATGTCACCGACATCGACGACAAGGTGCTGCAGAACGCGGCAGGCAGCGACGAACAGTGGTGGGCTCTGGCCTACCGCATCGAACTCGAGTTCACGTCCGCCTACAACGCCATCGGTGTGCTACCGCCCAGCTATGAACCGCGTGCGACGGCGAGCATTCCCGAGATGCACGCGATAATCGCGCGCCTCATCGACGCGGGCTACGCATACGCGGCCGACGACTCCTCCGGAGACGTCTACTTCGATGCCCGGGCGTGGCCGCACTACGGCGAACTCACGCACCAGAGCCTCGACGACATGGCGCCGGCCACCGACTCCGATCCGCGAGGCAAGCGCGACGTGCGCGACTTCGCGCTCTGGAAGGGACGCAAGCCCGAAGAGCCGGAGTCGGCATCCTGGGAGAGCCCGTGGGGCCCCGGACGCCCCGGCTGGCATATCGAGTGCTCCGCCATGTCGACCAAGTACCTCGGCGCCCGCTTCGACATCCATGGCGGCGGAATCGACCTGCGGTTTCCCCACCACGAGAACGAACTCGCGCAGTCGACCGCAGCCGGCGACGCCTTCGCCAACTACTGGCTGCACAACGGACTCGTCTCGGTCGCAGGGCAGAAGATGTCGAAGTCGCTCGGCAACTCGATCTTCGCGGCAGAGCTCATCGCGTCGGCGCGGCCCCTCGTGCTGCGCTACTACCTGGGCGCGGCGCACTACCGCTCCACGCTCGAATTCCACGATGGGGCGCTCGCCGAAGCCGAGGCGGCGCTGGGCCGCATCGAGGGATTCCTCGACCGCGCGCGACGTCGACTCGACGGCACGCGCTTCGCATCCGACACCGTTCAGGTCATGCCCGACGACTTCGTCGCGGCGATGAACGACGATCTCGGGGTTCCCCAAGCGCTCGGAGTCGTGCACGACACCGTGCGCACGGGCAACGCGGCCCTCGACAACGAAGACCTCGTCGAGGCGGCGCACGCTCTCGGCGCTGTTCTCGCCATGACGAGCGTGCTCGGCATCAACCCCCTGTCCAACGAGTGGTCGACGACAAAGAGCGGGGCGACCGACGTCGCACTCGCCGCCCTCGTCGAACGACTGCTCGAAGACCGCCATGCTGCGCGGGAAGGCCGGGACTTCGTCACGGCAGACCGAGTTCGTGATGAACTGAACGCGGCCGGCATCACTATTGAAGACGGTCCCTCGGGATCGCATTGGAGTCTCGATGGCTAAATCAGGAGCGAACAAGCCCACCAGGGCCGGCGCCGTACGCAAGGCGAGCCGCGGCAAGGCGGTGGGTTCGGGAGGCCAGGGCCGACAGGCCCTGGAGGGCAAGAAGCCCACGCCCAAAGCCGAGGATCGTCCGTACCACCCCGCCGGAAAGGCGAAGGCCGCCAAAGAGCGATTCGTCGCGGCCGGCGGCAAGGGTGGTCGGGGCGGCAGCCGCGGCGCCTCACAGGATGTGAACCGCAAGCCGGCCCCGCGTCGCAGTGCCAAGAACGAGGAGTTCGAGGTGGTGACCGGCCGCAATTCAGTCGTCGAGGCGCTCCGAGCCAAGATTCCGGCCACAGCCCTCTACCTCGCGACCCGCATCGACATGGACGAGCGGGTGAAGGAGGCCTTGGCGCTCGCGACGAACCGCGGCATCCCGATTCTCGAAGTCATGCGCCCCGAACTCGACCGGCTCACGAGCTTCGACTCGGTGCACCAGGGGCTCGCGCTCAAGGTGCCGGCCTACGAGTACGCGCATCCGGTCGACCTGCTCGACGAGGTCCTTTCGCGAGGCGAGACGCCGCTGTTCGTGGCGCTCGACGGCATCACCGACCCGCGCAACCTCGGTGCGATCATCCGCTCCACCTCCGCCTTCGGCGGCCAGGGCGTCATCGTGCCGCAGCGCCGGTCCGTCGGCGTCACGGCATCCGCCTGGAAGACCTCCGCCGGTGCCGCAGCGCGCACGCCCGTCGCCATGGCCTCGAACCTCACGGCGACGCTGAAGGCCTTCAAGCAGAAGGGCGTCTTCGTGATCGGCCTCGACGGCGACGGCGACGTGTCGCTGCCTGGGCTCTCGTTCGCCGATGGACCGGTCGTCATCGTCGTGGGCAGCGAAGGCAAGGGCCTGTCTCGCCTCGTCACCGAGACCTGCGACGCGGTCGTGTCCATTCCGATCACTGCGGCGACCGAGTCGCTGAATGCGGGTATCGCCGCGAGTGTCACCCTCTACGAGATCTCCAGGCTGCGCGCCAAGAACTGAATTCCTCCCGTCAGGCTCAGGCAACAGGAGTTCAGTTCGACGAGCCTGTCGAGACGCCCGTCGTCACACCTTCAGTCGCCAGTCCTGTTCGTCGTCGGTGACGGCGGGCACCGATCCGGTCTGCGCCGCGACCGGAAGCGTGATCGTTCCGGTCGGTGGGTCGATGACCGTCGCTTCGTCACGCCGGTGGCGAAGCACATCGTTGATGTAGGCGTTGAGCGCCTCGGCAAGGGGAACGTCGCGCGTCTGCTGCTCGCTCATGAACCAGCGGTGTTCGAGCAACTGGTGGAACAGTTCGGCCGGTTCGAGTTTGCGCTTGAGATCGCGGGGCACGCTGCGTACGACCGGTTCGAAGACCTTGGCCACCCAGTCGTGGGCCATCATCTCCTCGTCGTAGTCGTCTTTGCTGTAGCGCGCGCTGAAGTCATCGAGGTCGTTGAGCAGGCGACGGGCCTGGTTCTCTTGTGCGTCGACCCCGGTGAGCCGCAGCAACCGTCTCTGGTGGTGTCCGGCATCCACGACCTTCGGCTGGATGCGCACCGTCGTGCCCTCGTCGTCGGTCTTGATGTCGAGCTCTTCGATGTCGAAGCCGAGCTCGTTGAGCCTGTCGACACGCTGATTGATGCGCCAGCGCTCGCTCGACGAGAACGACTCCTTGCCCGTCAGCTCTGACCACAGGGTGCGATAGGCGGCGAGGATGCCGTTGCTCACCTTGATGGGGTCGAGCTCGTCGTCGACGCGACCGCCGGCCTCGAGATCCATGAGTTCGCCGGCGATGTTGACCCGGGCGATCTCGAGGTCGTTCTCACGCTGGCCGTTCGACAGACCGCCCGAGAAGAGCTTGCCCGTCTCGGCGTCGACGAGATAGGCGGCGAAGGCGCCGGCGTCACGGCGAAAAAGGGTGTTCGACAGCGACACGTCTCCCCAGAAGAATCCGATCACGTGCAGACGCACGAGCAGCAGTGCGAGGGCGTCGACAAGCCGCGTTGCGGTGTCGGGGCGCAGCTGCTGCGAGAACAGCGCGCGATAGGGGAGCGAGAACTTGAGGTGGCGGGTCACCAGCACGCTGGGCAACGGATCGCCGTCGTCATTCGTGCGGTCGGTGATGACCGCGAGGGGATCGACACAGGGGATCTCGAGGCTCTGCAGCACGCGAAGCATCTTGTACTCGCCACCGGCCATGTCGTCGGTCGTCTCTTTGATCGCGATGACATGGCCGCTGAGGTGGGCGAAGCGCACCAGGTGGCGGGAGAGGCCCTTCGGCAGGGCGGCGATGTACTGGTCGTCCCATTCTCCGAGGGGCACGTTCCACGGCAGGTCGAGCAGGGCGGGATCGGTGATGGCCGAGGTGATGGTGAGGGAACCCCTCATTGCTGCTCCTTGCTGGTGAGCGAAGTCGACTGCGCTGTGGCCGAGCCTGGTATGGCCGAGCCGGATACGGATAAGCCTAGGGATAGAACACCACGAGCCCGTCGCCCGTGCATCGCGCCGTGGGGCGATGCATCAAGCGACGAGCTCGGTCGTGATGGTGCGCAGCGAACTAGCTGGAGACGACTGCCTTGTTGCCGAGACGTTCGCCCGACTCGGTGTCGAAGACGTGCACGTGATTCGGCGTGGCCGTGAGGTACACGATGTCGCCGAGCGACGGGTGCGAGCGACCATCGACGCGCGTCACGATGTCGGTGCGCTTGCCCTCGATCTCGGAGTGACCGTAGAGGTAGCCATCGGCGCCGAGCTCTTCGACCAGGTCGACCTCGACGGCGAGACCCTGGCCCTGGGAGGTGGAGACGATGATGTCTTCGGGGCGCACGCCGACTGTCACGCTCTTCGCAGTCGCCTGCGACAGCGTCTCGCGATCGACGGGAACGACTGACGAACCGAACGCGATGCCGCCGTCTACGATGTCGGCGTTGAACAGGTTCATCGCGGGGCTGCCGATGAAGCCGGCGACGAAGACGTTGTTCGGCTTCTCGTACAGGTCGCGCGGGGTGCCGACCTGCTGCAGAAGGCCGTCTTTCAGCACGGCGATGCGGTCGCCCATGGTGAGGGCCTCGGTCTGGTCGTGCGTGACGTAGACGGTGGTGACCCCGAGGCGGCGCTGGAGCGATGCGATCTGGGTGCGCGTCTGAACGCGGAGCTTGGCGTCGAGGTTCGACAGCGGCTCGTCCATGAGGAACACCTGCGGCTGGCGCACAATGGCGCGGCCCATGGCGACCCGCTGGCGTTGGCCACCGGAGAGTGCCTTCGGCTTGCGGCTGAGGTAGGGCTCGAGGTCGAGCAGCTTGGCGGCTTCGAGAACGCGTGTTGCGCGATCTTCTTTGCCGACGCCGGCGATCTTCAACGCGAAGCCCATGTTCTCGGCGACCGTCATGTGCGGGTAGAGCGCGTAGTTCTGGAAGACCATCGCGATGTCGCGGTCTTTCGGGGGAACGTCGGTGACATCGCGGTCGCCGATGAGGATGCGGCCCTCGTTGACCTCTTCGAGGCCGGCGAGCATGCGCAGGGTCGTGGACTTTCCGCAGCCCGAGGGGCCGACGAGCACGAGGAATTCGCCATCGGCGACCTCGAGGTCGATCTTGTCGACCGAGGCGCGGGTTGCGCCGGGGTAGACGCGGCTAGCTTTGTCGAAAGTGACAGATGCCATGGGTGTTGATCTCCTTCACCGGCAGGTACGTGCCGGACGATCCGTTGTGATGGATTGAACTGGGCCGTCAACAGTGTCGGTCCACCGTCCAGTATGGCATGATTCACGGCCCCCGAATGAGGCACCCTGCGCCTCCTGTTTGGAGATTTCCCAGTTATGCCCTCTACGCTGGGGGTTCCGGCCGCTTTCGGCCCGATCCGCCTCTTCTTCCTCACCCGGAGTTCTACACGTATGTCTTATGGCTCAGCCGGAGATGGTCGCCTCTCTAAGAACGACCGACGCGAAGCCGCCCGCGAAAAGGCAAAAGTCCTTCGTGAGCAGCAGCGAAAGAAAGATCTGCGCAACCGAATCTTCCTCTTCGGAGGCCTCGGCGTCGTCGTCATCGCGATCGGCGTTGCGGTCACTCTGATCATCGTGAGCGCCATCAAGCCCGCTGGTGCAGGCCCGCTGAACATGGCCAGCGACGGCCTCACCGTCGGCGAGGGTTTCGTCGCCGCGACGACCCCCGCGCTGGCGGCCGGAGACGAGCCGACCGTGCCGACCCCCGACTACTCCACCGGGGTCGTCGACATCCAGGTGTATGTCGACTACCTCTGCCCGTTCTGCGGCCAGTTCGAGTCGACCAATGCCGAGCAGATCGGCCAGTGGATCGAGTCGGGTGCGGCCACGCTGACCACGCATCCGCTGGCGATCCTCGACCGCGGCTCACTGGGAACCAAGTACTCCACTCGGTCGGCGAACGCGGCCGCGTGCGTGGCGAACTACTCCCCAGACAGCTTCTACGACTTCAACGCGCTGCTGTTCGCAAACCAGCCGGCAGAGAGCACGGAAGGCCTCGACAATGCGGCACTGAAGGGTCTCGTCAGCGATGCGGGGGCATCGAAGGTGTCGCAGATCGAAACCTGCATCGATGACACGCAGTTCAAAGACTGGGTCAGCGCGTCGACAGCTCGTGCCCTCAAGGGTCCGCTGCCCAACACCGACGTCGTGAAGGTCACAGGAACACCCACCGTCTTGGTGAACGGGCAGCAGTATTCCGGTTCGCTGACCGACGCCGACGCGTTCTCCACCTTCGTGCTGCAGGTCTCCAGCGAGGCCTACTCCACCGAGACGCCCACCCCGACGCCCGAGCCGACCGTCGCGCAGTAGCGCGTCATCCGGAACGCCTCGATCACGCCGCAGCTGATGGCTAGAATGAGGTGTTCCACCTGCCGGCGTGGCGCAATTGGTAGCGCACCGCTCTTGTAAAGCGGGGGTTGCGGGTTCAAGTCCCGCCGCCGGCCCCGAAGCCAAAAGCCCCTCGGATCTCATGGATCCGGGGGGCTTCTCGCCGTCTGTGGCGCGCTCAGGCGCGACGTGCGGTGCGGCGGTCGAC
>NZ_CAXVWM010000130.1:0-23725 GCF_964263775.1 Agreia sp.
GACGAACAGCTCGATGCCGATCCCGACGTCGATGCCGATTCCGACCCGACGATCGAAGACGACGAGCCGGGGCGCGAGTCTCCGGCCGACCGGCGGCCGATCGTGAACACCGCGCTGATCGCCGAAGAGGTCTTCGGCGACGATGAAGACAAGAAGCCCCGCTTCGATTGAGACGGCTGCGGCCTGTCAGACGTCGAGCGCATCGCCCGGCTCGAGCGCGAAGTACTGGCCGCCGTTCTGCTCGGTTGCCCACTTGATGCGTTCGCCCGTCATGGTCTTCCCCGACTTCGAGAGTGTCATCTCGTGGGTGGGGAAGCTCCGTTTCGGCTTCACTGCGAGCACATAGTCCATCGAGTCGCCGATCTTGAGCCAAGGGGCACCGACGGGAGCGGCGAGCACATCGACCTCGACGTCGGCGGGCACCGTGTAGGAGTCGCCGCCGTAGTAGAGGGCGTCGTTGATGAGCACGCCCACGTTGTCGACCACGGGGATCGACTCGTGGATGACCGCGTGCGTGTCACCGAAGAACCGCAGAGTGAACGGAGCGACGCTGATCTCGTCGCCCGCCTTCACCACGGTGATCGCGAACCCGGCGGCGGCATCCGCAACACCCTGCGGGCCGAAGATCTGGATGTCGGGGGCCCTGTCGAGCAGGCGGGTGAGCTGCTCCGGGGTCCAGTGGTCGGCGTGCTCGTGCGTGATGACGACCGCGACGGCTCCGGCGGCTTCGGTGATGGCGGTGGTGAACGACCCCGGATCGACGAAGAGCTTCTTGCCCGACTGCTCGATGATCAACGCGGCGTGCTCGAGTTTCGTGAGTCTCATTGCTCCAGAGTAGAACTCCGCCTGAGCCCGTCGACCCGCCTTGCACGTAGGCCATAATCGACACATCATGACCACCTCGCCGAAGCGGATCATCGTCGCGATCAACCCGTCTGCGTCGTTCGGGTCGCGCGGCGCGACGGGGCCTCGGGTAGTAGAGGCTCTCGTCGCAGACGGCCACCGGGTGACCGCCCTCACCCAGCCCGATTTCGCCGCCCTCATCGCGGCCGTTCGACAGGCACTGGATGCCGGTGGCCCGGCCGAGCCCGACGCGCTCGTCGTCGTCGGGGGCGACGGGATGGTGAGCCCCGCGGTCAACGCGACGGCGGAGACCGGCATCCCGTTCGGGATCATCCCCTCGGGCACGGGCAACGACATGGCGCGGGGGCTCGGGATTCCCCTCGATTCGGTCGACGACGCCCTGGCGGTTCTGCGCACGGCGCTGGCGGCCGCACCGCGCACAATCGACGCGGGGCGCGTGCACCACGCCGACGGCGTGACCTGGTTCGGAGGGGTGCTGTCGGCAGGCTTCGATGCCCTGGTCAACGAACGGGCCAATCGAATGAGCCGGCCACGCGGGGCGAGTCGCTACGTGATCGCGCTGTTGGCCGAGCTTGTCACGCTGCGCGCCCGCAGCTACGACCTCACCGTCGACGGGGTGTCGACAACGGTCAGCGCGTCATTGATCGCCGTGGCGAACAATCGCTCGCTCGGCGGCGGCATGATGGTGACGCCGGATGCGCTGATCGACGACGGCCTGCTCGACCTGTTCCGCGTGGGGGCACTGTCGCGGATCCGCTTCCTGCGCCTGTTTCCGAAGGTCTTCTCCGGCAGCCACACCGGGCTCGACATCGTCGACATCTCCCGCGTGTCGAGGGTGCGAATCGCCTCGGCAGACGTGATCGCCTACGCCGACGGCGAGCGTGTGGGCCCGCTGCCGGTCGAGGTCGAGGTCGTCCCAGGAGCCCTCCGCATTCTCGCCTGAGTCGATTGGCATTGAGGGCGGATCGTATGGCATACTCGTTGAGTTGCAGACGGCCCCATCGTTTAGCGGCCTAGGACACCGCCCTCTCACGGCGGCAGCACCGGTTCGAATCCGGTTGGGGTCACAAGTCGCCCGGTTACCCTTATTGAAGGGCGCCGGGCCTTTTTTGTTGCGCCGCATGACGGTTCCGGATGCCTGCGGGCCGGCCGGTCGCATCCGCCTCACTACTGTGAATGCATGAGTGCAGACACCCCACGCGACCTGAAGAGCCTGGGATTCTTGACCATCGGATCTTTCGATGAGGCAGACCCGTTCGGCGGGCACGAGAGCACCCTCTCGATCATCGAGCTGGGGGAGCAGCTGGGCTTCGACAGCGCCTGGCTGCGCGACCGACACCTGCAGCACGGAATATCGTCGCCCGTCGCGGTGCTGGCCGCCGCCAGCCAGCGCACCAGCCGCATCGAGTTGGGCACGGCCGTCATCCCGCTCGGGCTCGAGAACCCGTTCCGGCTTGCGGAGGATCTTGCGACCGTCGATGTGCTGAGCCGAGGCCGCCTCAACCCGGGCGTGAGTGTCGGAGTGCCGACGCACTTCGACGAGATCAAGCAGCACCTCTACCCGAACTCGTGGCAGAGCGAGAACTTCACGACAGAGCGGGTCGATCGCCTGCTGCACAATCTGCGCGGGGGAGCGGTGAGCACGTTCGAGGGAACCGAGGGCATCGAGACCTTCTCGACGCGTATCCAGCCGCATTCCCCAGGGCTCGCCGACAGGGTCTGGTACGGCGCCGCTGGCCTGTCATCGGCGGCCTGGGCGGGGGAGCGCGGCCTCAATCTTCTGAGCAGCAGCGTTGTTCGAGCAGAAGAGGATGACGACTTCGCTCGCATCCAGCGCGCCCAGATCGACCTCTTCCGCGACCGGCACCCGCTGGGACAGGCTGCCCGCGCGTCTCACGGTCTCGTCGTGATTCCCACCGACACAGCCACGGGCGAGCAGGCGGCGAAGTACCATGCGTTCGCCGAGCGCCGTTTCGCGCGCACGACACGACCGCAGGGGCCGCAACGGATGCTGTTCGCGCCCGATCTCGTCGGATCGTCGGCAGAGATCGCAGATGCGTTGCGGGCGCACGCGGGATACCGGGCGGTCGACGAGGTGGTCTTCGCGCTGCCGTTCACTCTCGAGCACGAGGACTACGTGCAGATTCTCACCGACGTCGCGATCGTTCTGGGGCCGCTCCTGGGCTGGAAGCCCGGGTTTTAATCAGACTCGACGTATGCGTGTCAAGCCCTGTGCCCCGAATAGGGCACGACCGCTAGTGTCTTGGCTGCAGTAGTCGAAATCCGCCTGCTGCACTACACAGTGCATTGGAGAGATAGTCATGAGCTTTCTCGGTTTTCTACTTCTCGGTTTGATCGCAGGGGCAATCGCCAAGGCGATCCTGCCCGGCAGGCAGGGTGGCGGCTGGGTCATCACCCTCATCCTCGGTGTCGTCGGAGCCCTTCTCGGCGGATGGATCGGCGGAGCCATCTTCGGCGTCGGTTACGACGGATTCTTCAGTATCCAGTCGTGGCTCATCGCCATCGTCGGCTCGATCGTCGTGCTGCTCATCTATGGCCTGATCGTCGGCCGCGGCAAGAGCCGCAGCCGCGCATAACGCGCCGGACAACCTGTGAAGCGCCCCGACCCCTGTGGGTCGGGGCGCTTCGTCGTTGAGCCGGCCACCGGCATTCAACTCGCGATATAACTTGACTTTTGTCAAATTCGCGATATATCTTGAGTTCACGCGACGCGATATATCGCGTCCTCGACCTCAAGGAGAATTCCATGGCCATCGAGAAGTGGCTCGTCACCGGGCCCAAGACGATCGATCTCGAACTCGTGCGTTCCGTCAAGATCAGCCTCATCGGGGGCAAGATCGACGTGATCGCCCACGACGAGCCTGGCGCCCGCGTCGAGGTGCACTCGGTCTCGGGTAGAGACCTCAAGGTCTCGATCAACGGCGACGTGCTCGAAATCGACCACCCGCAACTGAGCTGGGACAACTTCATCGAGGTCTTCAAGTCGTTCAAGGGCAACGCGAAGGCCGACATCAGCATCATGATCCCGCGCGACGCGAGTCTGAAGTTCGGCGTCGTCAACGCGGGCGCCCTGATCTCGGGCCTTCGCACAGACGCGCGCATCAACTCCGTCTCGGGCGACATCGTGATCGACGACATCGTCGGCGACCTCGACATCAACACAGTCAACGGCGAGATCTCGGTCAGCGATCAAGAAGGCGTGCTGAACGCGCACACAGTCACCGGTGACATCACGGTCACGGGCGCGCTGCGCAAGTTCTCTGCCGACGGCGTCTCGGGCGCCGTGTTCCTCGACCTCACCGGGGTTCCCGAGGAGATCAGCAACAACACGGTCAGCGGCGACCTCACCGTGCGTCTCGACCAGGATGTGCCGGCCCGCTTCTCGCTCAACAGCGTCAGCGGCACGCTGCAGGTCGACTCGACGATCACCCGCGGCACGCGGGGCCGGGGCTTCAACCACACCGCGGGCACGCTCGACGACAAGTGGGTCGAGGTGAAGGCCAACTCGGTCTCGGGTGACATCACGTCTGTTCGCCGGGCGAGGGTGGGCGCTTCCAGCGCTGCCTCGACGGGTGTGTTCGATGCCCCCGTGACCGATTCGGCTCCGTTCGACGCACCCGAGGGAGAATCCCTGTGACCCCCGTTTTCGGCCACGGACACCTGCGGCTCTACCTGCTCAAGCTCCTCGACGAGTCTCCCAAGCACGGCTACGAATTGATCCAGGCGCTCAGCGAACGCTTCGGCGGCACCTATGCGCCGAGTGCGGGAACGATCTACCCGCGCCTCGCCAAGCTCGAAGACGAGGGGCTCGTCACGAAGGCCGCCGACGGCCGCAAGACCGTCTACGAGATCACTGACGCGGGGCGCGCCGAACTGGCCTCCCGCGAAGGCGAACTCAATTCGATCGAGAGCGACCTCACCGACAGCGTGCGTCGCCTTGCCGACGAGGTTCGCTCCGGCGTGGGCGAGGCCATGAAGAGCCTGCGTGCCGATCTCGCATCGGCTGCCCGCCAGGCACGCGAGGCGACCGATGCGACGAGCCAGTCGTACTCGTCGTGGTTCGCGTTCGACCCCACCGAGGATGCGAGGGGCGAGCCGCGCTCCGGTGCCGATGCTCGACCGGCAGGCGAGACGTCGGCCTCGGCCGAGGCGAGTCGGGATGCGAGTCGCAACGAGATCCGCGACGTCGACATCGCTCTGGCCGAGTTTCGCCAGTCGGTGCGCACGGCGCTCAGGTCGAGGGGGGCTCGCGCAAGCGTGCCCGCCGGTACGGCCGCCGCGTTCGCCCGCCGCCTCGACGAGGTGCGCGCATCCCTTCTCGACGACCTGAAGAAGTAGGCGTCGAGCCGAAGGTTCGTCGGGCGGCTAACGCTGCTCGACGAACCTTCCGTCGATGATGTAGCCCGACACGGCGACGGCGCCCTGTGGCACCGGCGACGGGTCGATCGGCTCGATCATCTGGTCGGAAGGACGGTGCGTCAGGCTGCGAGCTGTCATGCCGCGGTTCTGGGACATGCGGTCGATCACGGCGAGCGCGATGGCCGACACGATGAAGACGGTGTGGATGATGACCTGCCAGAAGACGCCGTCGCCCGTGTAGACATCACCGGTGAGGCTTTCTTCTTCGGAGTTGCTGCCGGGAGCCCCGAGGTCTCCGACCTCGATGAAGGTCTTGAGCAGGTGGATCGACGAGATGCCGATGATGGCCATGGCCAGCTTGACCTTGAGCACGTTCGCGTTGACGTGCGAGAGCCACTCGGGCTGGTCGGGATGGCCGTCGATGTCGATTCTCGAGACGAAGGTCTCGTAGCCGCCGATGATGACCATGATCAGCAGATTCGCGATCATCACCACGTCGATCAGACCGAGCACCGACAGCATGATCACCGATTCCTCGATGTGCAGCGGGTCTTTCAGCACCGTCTCGATGAGGTGCAGGAGTTCGATCACGAAGACCACGACGTAGACCAGTTGCGCGACGATCAGACCCAGATAGAGCGGCGCCTGCAGCCAACGGCTGAAGAAGATGAGGTAGCCCACCGATTTGACCCAGGCGGTCTGCGGTCGATACTGGCGTTGCTGCGGCTGTACGGCGGTGGTCTGCGGGCTGCTGGCCAAGTGGGTCTCCTGAAAATCGGTCTCGGCGGAATCCTAGCGTCAGCATCCTGTACCATCGCTTGAAGAAGGGGAGTATCCCACCTTCATCGCAGTCGTCAATACGATCCCCATCGCGGCGGGTCCGTTGCGGTGGCGCGACCGGTTCGGCCGGGTTCGCGCGGGAGAGACTTTCGGTCGCTCGGCGTACCCGCCATCCCGAAAGGTCTCATTCCCCCCATGCCTTCAACACTCACCCTGCCCGTCTGGTTCGAAGTCGGCTCGCTCGTCATTCTGACGCTCATTCTCGTCGTCGACCTGCTGCTCGTACTCAAGCGTCCGCACATTCCCTCGGCCAAGGAGTCGACGCTCTGGGTGGTGTTCTACATCGGCCTCGCCCTGGTGTTCTCGCTGCTGATGCTGCTCTTCGCCGACGGCGAGCACGCGGGGCAGTTCTTGGCCGGCTGGCTCACGGAGTACAGCCTGTCGATCGACAACCTCTTCGTCTTCATCATCATCATGGCCCGGTTCAATGTGCCCAAGAAGCTGCAGCAGGAGGCCCTGATGGTGGGCATCCTCATCGCCCTCGTGCTTCGTGGCGTCTTCATCTTGCTCGGGGCCCAGCTGATCGAGAACTTCAGCTGGATCTTCTACATCTTCGGCGCATTCCTTCTTTACACGGCCTGGCAGCAGGCGTTCTCGAAGCACGACGACGCCGACTCCGGCGAGAGCGGCCTCATCCGGTACCTGCGCCGTCACATCGATATCTCGACTGACTTCGACGGCGCCAAGGTGCGCACCCGAGTCGACGGCAAGAAGATCTTCACGCCGATGCTGATCGTGTTCATCGCCCTCGGTTCAACCGACCTGCTGTTCGCCCTCGACTCGATCCCGGCGATCTTCGGCATCACGACGAGCCCCTTCATCGTCTTCACCGCGAACGTCTTCGCCCTCATGGGCCTGCGCCAGCTGTACTTCCTGCTCGGCGGACTCCTCGAAAAGCTCATCTACCTGCACTACGGGATCGCGTTCATCCTGGCGTTCATCGGATTCAAGCTGGTGGCGCACGCCTTGCATGAGAACGAGTTGCCCTTCATCAACGGCGGCCAGCACGTCGACTGGGCTCCCGACATCTCGACCTGGACGTCGCTCGCTGTCATCATCGGCTCGATGGCCGTCGCCACCATCGCCAGCCTCATCGCCATGCGCCGCACCACCCGCCGAGGCGGTACGCCCCCCGCGGGCGCGCCGCTGGCAGGCTCCGCACCCGACAGGCCCGCCGACGCTGGATTCGCGGATGAGGAAAAAGTCGACGACTCCGGCGAGTCGCGGAGTTAGCACCGGCGTTTCCCCGGTTCTTCCTCATCCGCGAAAGAGGGGGCACGTCGGGAATGCCCGGGATGACCGCGGGTGTTACCCTAGACGGATGCTGTCTGGTCGACTCCTTCTTGGTTGCCGCGACGAGTCCTCGTTCTAAGGCCTCACCTCGTCGCGGAGTGTGTCATGGGCTCTCGCAAGCAGATTCGTAGGAGGAGGCATCACTCATGAGCAATGCTGAAGAACCGGCCCGCCGCGGCATGACCCTGGCCGAGAAGGTCTGGCAAGACCATCTGGTGGTCAAGGGCGAAGACGGCAATCCCGACCTCATCTACATCGACCTGCACCTGGTGCACGAGGTCACGAGCCCGCAGGCCTTCGACGGACTGCGCGTGGCGGGCAGGCCAGTTCGCCGGCCCGACCTCACCATCGCGACCGAAGACCACAACACTCCCACGGCCGCCATCGACAAGCCCATCGCCGACCTGACGAGCCGCACGCAGATCGAGACGCTTCGTCGCAATGCCAAGGAATTCGGCATCCGGCTGCACTCGCTCGGCGATGTCGAGCAGGGCATCGTGCATGTGGTGGGGCCGCAGCTCGGCCTCACCATGCCCGGCATCACCGTGGTGTGCGGCGACTCGCACACCAGCACGCACGGCGCGTTCGGTGCGATGGCGTTCGGCATCGGCACCAGCGAGGTCGAGCACGTCATGGCCACGCAGACCCTGCCGCTCACAGAATTCAAGACCATGGCGATCACCGTCGAAGGCGAACTGCGCCCGGGCGTGACGGCCAAAGACATCATCCTGGCCGTGATCGCGAAGATCTCGACCGGCGGCGGCCAGGGCTACGTGCTCGAGTACCGCGGCTCGGCCATCCGCTCGCTGTCGATGGAGGGGCGCATGACGATCTGCAACATGTCGATCGAGGCGGGCGCCCGTGCCGGCATGGTGGCCCCCGACGAGATCACTTTCGACTACCTCAAAGGACGGCCGCACGCTCCCGAGGGCGACGACTGGGATGACGCCGTCGCGTACTGGAAGACGCTGCAGACCGACGACGACGCCGTCTTCGACGCCGAGGTGTTTCTCGACGCGAACGAGCTCGAGCCCTTCGTCACCTGGGGAACCAACCCGGGCCAGGGGGTCTCGCTGTCGCAGCCCGTGCCCGACCCCGCCACGATCATCGACCCCAACGAACGTGCCGCCGCCGAGCGGGCCCTCGAATACATGAACCTCGAGGCCGGCACTCCGATGAAGGAGATCGCCGTCGACACCGTCTTCATCGGCTCGTGCACCAACTCGCGAATCGAAGACCTGCGGGCGGCGGCAGACATCGTGCGCGGCCGTTCCAAGGCCGAGAACGTGCGGGTCATGGTCGTTCCCGGCTCGGCGCGAGTGCGCATCGAGGCTGAAGCAGAGGGACTCGACCGGGTCTTCAAGGATTTCGGTGCCGACTGGCGCTTCGCCGGCTGCTCGATGTGCCTCGGAATGAACCCCGACCAGCTCGCGCCGGGCGAGCGCTGCGCCTCGACCTCGAACCGCAACTTCGAGGGTCGACAGGGCAAGGGCGGCCGAACGCACCTCGTCTCGCCGCTCGTCGCGGCGGCCACCGCCGTTCGCGGAACGCTGTCGAGCCCGTGGGATCTCGCGCTCGATGACGCGCGGCTCGTGGATGCGGGGGGCAAATAATGGACAAGGTCTCCGTCATCACCGGTGTCGCCGTTCCGATCGAGCGATCGAACATCGACACCGACCAGATCATCCCCGCCGTCTTTCTGAAGCGAGTCACGAAGACGGGCTTCGAAGACGCACTCTTCTACGGCTGGCGGCAGGACCCCGAATTCGTGCTCAACCAAGAGCCCTACACGTCGGGCTCGGTGCTGGTCGCGGGCCCCGATTTCGGAACGGGCTCGTCGCGCGAGCACGCCGTCTGGGCGCTCCGCGACTACGGGTTCCGAGCCGTGCTGAGTGCGCGGTTCGGCGACATCTTTCGCGGCAACTCGGGCAAGCAGGGACTGCTCGCGGCGCAACTCGCAGAGGCAGACATCGAGAAGATCTGGGCGCTGATCGACGCGCAGCCGGGCCTCGAGGTCACGGTCGATCTGCCGGCGAAGACGGTGACCGCAGGAGCGCTCACAGTGCCCTTCGAGATCGATGACTACACTCGGTGGAGGCTTCTCGAAGGCCTCGACGATATCGGTCTCACCCTGCGCGACGAAGCGCGAATCACGGAGTTCGAGGGTCGCCGCGAAGGCTGGCGTCCGAGAACTCTTCCCGTTAAATAAGAGCAGTACAGGCGGTTTTATCAAGTGAATTCCCTCGTTCAGGATGCGCAGAAGTCGGCACGCAGAGTGGGTCTACCCAGCGACACGATCGTGATCAACGGCGGTCGCCCGCTGCGCGGAACGATCGATGTGCGTGGTGCGAAGAACCTCGTGACCAAGGCGATGGTCGCGTCTCTTCTGGGCGACACCAAGAGCATCCTGCGTGACGTTCCCGACATCTCCGACGTCAGCGTCGTGGCCAGCCTGCTCGAGGCGCACGGCGTCACGATCTCGGGAAGCGCGGAGACGGGCATCCTGATCTTCGACCCGTCGAATGTGGCAAGCGCGAACAGCGCCGAAATCGACGCGCTCTCGGGATCGAGCCGCATCCCCATCCTGTTCTGCGGCCCGCTGCTTCACCGCCTAGGCCATGCGTTCATTCCCGACCTCGGCGGGTGCCGCATCGGCGACCGTCCGATTGATTTTCACCTCGACGCACTGCGCAAGTTCGGCGCGGTCGTCGACAAGCTTCCGAGCGGCATCGACATCTCGGCGCCCAACGGACTGCACGGGGCGAAGATCGAATTCGCGTACCCCAGCGTCGGAGCGACCGAGCAGGTGCTGCTCACGGCCGTGCGGGTGAAGGGCACCACCGAGCTCAAGAACGCGGCCATCGAACCCGAGATCATGGACCTGATCGCGGTGCTGCAGAAGATGGGCGCGATCATCTCGGTGGAGCCCAACCGCGTTATCCTCATCGAGGGCGTCGACAGCCTGAAGGGCTACGACCACCGGGCCCTGTTCGACCGCAACGAAGCCGCGAGTTGGGCCTCGGCCGCCCTGGCCACCGGCGGTGACATCACCTGCAAAGGCGCCAAGCAGCAAGACATGATGACGTTCCTCAATGTCTTTCGCAAGATCGGCGGAGCGTTCGACATCGAGGAAGACGGCATCCGCTTCTACCACCCGGGCGGCGACCTCAAGCCGGTCGTCATCGAGACCGACGTGCACCCCGGCTTCATGACCGACTGGCAGCAGCCGCTCATCATCGCCCTGACCCAGGCCATCGGCACGTCGACCGTGCACGAGACCGTGTATGAAGACCGCTTCGGCTTCACGGATGCGCTCGTCGAGATGGGTGCGAACATACAGGTGCACAAGCACGGACTCGAGGGCGGAGAGCGTCGGGTTCCCCGGCGCCCACTCGAGCAGGCCGCCGTCATTGTCGGCCCCACCAAACTGCACGGCAGCGAGATCGTCGTTCCCGACCTGCGGGGTGGATTCAGCCACCTCATCGCCGCCCTCACCGCCGACGGCCGTTCGACCGTCAGCAATGTGGGGCTCATCGGACGCGGTTACGGAGACTTCGTGGCCAAGCTCGAGAAGCTCGGAGCTGACTTCTCCTTCGAGGTTTAGCGTGGCAGGCCAGCCCTCAGAGAAAACGGTCGGTTTTCGGGTGCTCGCCGCGGTGCTCGTGCCGTTTCTGGCGAGCATCGCGAAGATCGAGTTCATCGACAGGCAGAAGCTGCCGAAGATCGGGGCGTTCGTGCTGTCGCCGAACCACTACAGCAACATCGACCCGGTGATCATGGGTTGGGCCATCTGGAAGCTCGGCAGGGCTCCTCGGTTCTTGGCCAAGGCGTCATTGTTCCGGCTGCCTGTCGTCGGCGCTGTTCTCCGGGGCACGGGGCAGATTCCCGTTGAGCGCGCGGGCTCGGTTCGGGGCAAAGAGCCGCTGCGGGCCGCCAACGCGCTCGCCGAGAAGGGCAACGCGGTCATCATCTATCCCGAGGGAACCCTGACCCGAGACCCGCAGCTCTGGCCCATGAAGGGCAAGACCGGTGCGGTTCGGATGGCGCTGGAGCAGAACCTTCCCCTCGTTCCCGCTGCCCACTGGGGAACGCAGGCCGTGATGGCGCGCTACTCGAACACGATCAGCCTGTTTCCGCGCAAGACCATCACGGTGGCGTTCGGCGATCCCGTCGATTTGAGCGAGTTTCGTGGCAAGCCGATCAACGCGGCGCTCTTGACCGCTGCCACAGAACTGGTGATGGCCGACATCACGTCGCTGCTCGAGCGGTTGCGCGGCGAGACCGCGCCGATCGAGCGCTGGAACCCGGCTGCGCACAACCAGAAGGAGACCGGTCGCTTTGAGTAGGACAAGACCCGTAGCGGTCGTCCCTCCTCGCCGCCGCGTGACGGTGCTGGGCGCGGGAAGCTGGGGAACCACCTTCGCCAAGATCCTCGCCGACGGTGGCAGCGACGTGACACTGTGGGCGCGGCGGCCAGAACTCGCGCGCGAGATCAGTGAGGCCAAACGCAACAGCGACTACCTTCCCGGAATCAACCTCCCCCTCGCGGTCACGGCCACGTCGAGCCTCGCCGAAGCCCTCGCGCGTGCCGAGATGGTGTTCGTCTCGATCCCGAGCCAGAGCCTGCGCGACAACCTCGCGGCGATCCGCCCGCTGCTGCCCGCAGACGCACTCGTCATCAGCCTCATGAAAGGCGTCGAGAAGAAGTCCGGCCTGCGCATGAGCGAGGTGATCGAGCTGGGAGTCGAAATCGAGCGCGATCGCATCGCCGTCGCATCCGGGCCCAACCTGGCGCTCGAGATCGCCAAGGAGCAGCCGACCGCCGCCGTGATCTCGTCGCAGAGCCTCGAGACCGCGCAGCGTGTCGCGATGGCGGCCAGCAACCGCTACTTCCGGTCGTTCGTGAATACCGACGTGATCGGCACGGAGTTCGGCGGCGTGCTCAAGAACCTCATCGCCGTGGCCATCGGCATCGTCGACGGCGTCGGCTACGGAGAGAACACGAAGGCGTCGATCATCACCCGCGGACTCGCCGAGATGACGGACTTCGCCGTGGCGTACGGCGCGCAGGCCGATACGCTGTCGGGGCTCGCCGGCCTCGGCGACCTCATCGCGACGAGCAGCTCGTCGCTCTCGCGCAACAACACGGCCGGTCGGCTGCTGGGCCAGGGCTACAGCTTCGCCGACGTGGTCAAGAGCATGCAGCAGACCGCCGAAGGTCTGGCATCTGTCGCGCCGATCCTCGAGCTAGCCCAGGCGAAAGGCGTGGACATGCCCATCGTGCGGCAGGTGAGCGAGGTGCTGGCCGGTACGCTGAATCCCCGGGACATAGCTCCCCACCTGACGACCGACTCCGACGAGCCGCAGGGCGAAAGGACTTTCGATGGCCGCAAAAACAGTGGTGGTTCTGCTTTTTGGAGGCCGTTCAAGCGAGCATTCGATCAGCTGCGCGACGGCGGGCGGGGTTCTTCACGCGATTGACCGCGACCGGTTCGAGGTCATCCCGGTCGGCATCACCGCGGAGGGGTCGTTCGTTCTCGAAGACGACGACCCGGCCAAGTTCGCGATCGACGCCGAGGCCATGCCTCGCGTGCTCGACAATGGCACGCGCATCCGCTGGCCCGACAGGGCCGGCGACCGCAGCCTGACGGTCGAATCGGCCGACGGCACGACGCGCGGCCTCGGCGAGGTGGATGTCGTGTTCCCGATTCTGCACGGACGCTTCGGCGAAGACGGCACGGTTCAGGGCATGCTCGAACTGCTCGGGCTGCCGTTCGTGGGATCGGGCGTGCTCGCGTCGGCCCTCGGCATGGACAAGCATTTCACCAAGACCGTTCTGCTTCAGGCGGGCATCGAGGTGGCGCCGTGGACTACGGTTTCGGCCAGGCAATGGGCGCAGTCGCCGACGCTCGTCACCGAACGGGCGTCGAGCCTGGGGCTGCCGGCGTTCGTGAAGCCGGCCCGCGCCGGGTCATCGGTCGGGGTCAGCCGCGTCACCGACTGGTCGCAACTTCCCGCCGCCATGGAGGTCGCCCTCGCCGAAGACGACAGGGTTCTCATCGAGGAGGGCATCGTCGGCCGCGAGGTCGAATGCGGTGTGCTCGAAGGCCGCGCCGGAGGGCCGGCGCGAGTCTCCGTTGCGGGCGAGGTCGTGGTGACCGACAGGGACTTCTACGACTTCGACGCCAAGTACCTGGGGGCCGCCGGCATCGAGCTGGTGTGCCCCGCCGCGATGACCGACGAGCAGCTCGCTACGATGCAGCGCATCGCCGCGACTGCGTTCGAGGCCATCGGGGGCGCGGGTCTTGCGCGTGTCGACTTCTTTCTGACCGAGCACGGCTTCGTGGTGAACGAGCTCAACACGATGCCCGGCTTCACGCCGATCTCTATGTTTCCGGCCTGCTGGATAGCCTCGGGGCTCAGCTACCCCGAACTCATCGACGAACTCATCGACCTGGCGCTGCCGGCCTATTAGGCTTCGCCGGGCAGTGCCTTGCGGATGACCAGGCGAGTCCAGGCACCGACGAAGATGCGATCGCCGTCGTGCACCTCGCGACGCTGCCCGGGTTGGATGGCGTCGCTCGGCAGCTCGTCTCCGGCGGCGCCCACGAAGGTGCCGTTCGACGACTGCAGGTCTTCGACCCACCAGCGCTGGCCGTCGGTGTTGAGCTGGCAGTGTCGTCTCGAGACGCCGCTGTCGGTGCCGCAGTCGATCTGCGGGTGGATGTCGCGGGAGACCGACGTGCGGCCTACCAGCAGGCTGCTCTGCGTCAACACGACGATCTCGGGCAGCCCTCCGGAGGGAAGCGGGTCGTCGGATTTCTGCGCGGCGTACCACTCCGGGTCGATCCAGACCTCGGCGACCCAGGCGGCATCGCCCTCGATCGGCGACGCAGAACGCGACGAGGCGACGGGCCCCGTCGCGGTTTCGAGCTCGGCCTCGAGCTCGGCCGCAGCAGCCGCTCCGGCCGGTTCGACCGTGGGCTGGCCCTCGATTGCGGGAGCCTCGACGTAGCCCGGGTCGCCAGCCGCCTCGTGCTGGCCGAGGTCGCCCTCCTCGATGTCGAGGCTCGAGACCGGCGCGATCACGGGAACGATGACGGGTGCATTCGGCACGGGTGCCGGCGCGGCGAGGGGCGCGGCCATGCCGAGGGCGTCGGGATCGGGTTCCGGCAGCGACCCGGTGGTGAAGTCGTAGCCGCAGTTCTCGCAGAACAGGGCGTCGGGCAGGTTGGCGAACGAGCAGTTGGGGCACGTGATCGGCTCACTCGACCCCGACGGGGCCGACGACGTGGCTGCGACCGGCGCTGCAGGAGCCGGTGCCGAAGCCACCATGGGCGTTCCGCAGACGTCGCAATAGTCGGTCGAAGCCGACGGGTGTCCGTTGGGGCAGAGGGTCATTTGCGCACCCGCGTCGTCTTGGTCGACGCCGTGTCGAGCGCCATCTCGTCGAGCTTCGCGACGTCGCGACGAAGCCGCACGGTTCCCTCGTTCGCGTCGTCGATCTCGACGACCTTTCGCAGCTTCGCGGTGGCCTCGTCGTTGCCCGTCTCGGCGGCGAGCTGCACAGCGCGGCCCAGCTTGACCGTGGCGGTGGCTGCGTCGCCGGCGGCCTTGGCCGCAAGCCCGTCTTGGATGGCCGACGCCAGCTCGGTCTGGCCCGTGTAGTGCGCAACGGCAGGATCGATGCGTGCGGTGAGCACGTCGTCGTTCGACCAGCGCGCCTTGACGAGACCGGATGCGACGACCTCGTCGCGCACCGTCAGCTGCACCCGGGCGGCGAGCTGCTCCGACCCCACCGGCTTCGACGCTACCCGAACGGCCACGTGGTAGTCGCGCGACTCGTCGCCCCACGAACCTGTGGGATAAGAGCCCGTGAGCGGGTTCACCATGGTTTTGCGGGTGGTGAGGTCTTCGACCGTGGGCGCAACCTGGCGCACGAACAAGACGTCTGACCCCTGGGGTGCCCACACGCGCAGTTCGGCTGCCGAGACGCCGCGACCCATGGACTGCTTCATGATGCTCTCGAAGTCGGCGGCCATGTCTGCCGGCTTGGCGATGAGATCCACCGTTCCGAGCAGGGCCGTCGCGATCTGGCGCAGCTCATCGACCTGCCAGCGCGAGCCGACTCCGCGGGCGTCGCACTGAAAGACGCCGGTGGCGTTGTAGATGGCCTGGCTGAGCGCCTGGGCCGACTCGTGCTCGTTCTTGCCATCGGTGAGCAGGATCGCGTGCCGTTGGGTGGCCTGGGGTGTCGCCTGAAAGAGTTCGCGGGCCAGCGTGAGCCACGTGCCCATCGCCGTTCCGCCAGAAGGTTGGAACCCGGCGACCGCCTGCTTCGCCGCGGCCCGCGCGCCGGGTTCCATCTGCACCATGGGCAGCCGGGCGTTCGGATACGGGAACGCGCGAGCGGCGGTGTCGGTGCCGGAGATCACGGCGAACCAGGTGCCGTCGAGGATCTGATCGATCGCCACGGCGGCGGCGTGCTTGGCGGCCCCCAGGTTCTCACCCGTCATCGAACCCGACGTGTCGACGATGATGATCTCGCCGGCCGCCATGCCCTGACCCTGGCCTGCCTGGCCCGCTCCGGCGACCGTGACGGTCACGATGGCGTGAACGTCTGTGGCCCCGTCTGAGAGGAATTCATTCTGAAAGACACTGGCGGTGAATTCTGCCATGGGAGACTCCTCTATCTGTCACGATCAGGCCGGCGGGGCCGGTGTAGGTACAACGCTATCGAATCGAGCGAGCGCGGCGGTGATGTTGTCTTGGCCGCCCTGCTCGTTGGCCCAGTCCACGAGTGACGACGCCACCTGCACGGGATTGGTGCCGACCATCCCCACGATGCGGTGAACGAGTTGTGCGAGGTCGTCGGCGTCGGAGCAGTAGTTCCAGAGACCGTCGGAGCAGACGAGTACCCAGCCCGCCCCCGTGGGATACGTCGGCACGACATGCGGAACCTCGTCGGGCGAATCGGCACCCAGCCACCGCGTGATCGAGTGTGCCTGCGGGGCGCTCTCGGCCTGCTGGCGTGACATGCCGTGCGCCATCATCTCTTGCGACCACGAATCGTCCGTCGTCAGCTGCCGGGACTTCCCCTCGTCGGCGATCCAGTAGACCCTGCTGTCGCCGACTTGACCGACGACGACGAGGGGGCCGTCGATGACGGCGGCGGAGAACGTGCACGAGGGCGGATTCGTTCGTGCCGCCAGCTCGCCGATCGCCTCGTAGATCGCGGCGCTCGCGCGCTCGCCGGCCTTCAGCATCCGGCCCGACCAGCGCGCCTGCGCGAGGTCATCGCCCGCGCCGTCAGCCAGGTCTGTCGCGCGCCCGGCGGCGAGGACCGCGGTCGCGGCCCGTGTCGCGGCGAGGCTCGCCTTGTCTGAGCCGGGAGTCGACGAGACTCCATCGCAGACGACCAGCACGGCGAACTCTCCGGGCTGCGGATCGGCAGCCAGTGACATCGCATCTTCGTTGATCTGGTGCCGGATGCCGCGGTCGCACACGCCGCCCACCCAGGCCGCGGGCGCTTCCTGCCAGTGGTCGCGTTCGCTCTGCGCGGGTTTGCCGCAGAGCTCGCAGTATCCGTCGTCGGCGATGCTTCCGCCGCAGTAGACGCACGCGCGCCGTGGCGCGGCGGTAGACGAGGTCGCCACGTCGGAGTCGGGCACGGGGGTCGTCTTGTTCGGTTCGGGGTCGGCGTTCACCTCGACGAGTTCGCCCAGCTGGGTTCCGCACTCTTCGCAGAACTTCGCGTCGGGATCGTTCACCGTGCTGCACGCCGGACACACGAGGGGTGCCGGAACCTCGGCAGGAGCCTCGACAGAAGTCTGGACAGCAGCCTCGACGGGCGCCTCAGCAGGCGCCTCGACAGGCGCCTCGACAGGAGTCTGCGAGGCGGCCTCCGGGGGCGCGTCGCTCACGAGAGGGTCCACCGTCGAACGCGGTTGGCCTCGTCGACCAGGTGAACGCGTTCGGCGGGGTTCTCGGTGAGCCCCGCGAGCTCGCGGTACGCGTGCTCCAGGCCGTCGCGCAGCGGCCCCTCCTGAGCCGGGATGCCGCCGACCACCGCGTCTGTGGACGCACCGGAATCGCGCACGACGGCCAGGGCGGATGCGAGGACGCTCGCGGTGAGCTCGACCCGTGACCGCGAATCGATCGACACTGTGGAGACGCTGTCGAGCGCGGCTGCGAGAGCCGGCAGTCCACGGTTCGATGCGGCCAGCAGTTCGGCCCGGCGGCGACGTGCGTCGATGTATGAGCTGCGTGTGGGGGTGACGAGGTCGAGAGCAGTGAGGGCGCCGTCGAGGTCGCCCCGCTGCTCGCGGATGCGGGCGAGACCGAACGCGGCTGCGGCCGTGTAGTTCGCGTCGGACCGGGCGCAGATGATGTAGAGGCTCTCGGCGATCTCGGGCTCGCCGCTCGCCTCGCAGGCCGCAGCCAGGGCGAGTTTCGGGGCGAGTTCGCCGGGCACCTGGCCGTAGACGGTGTTGAACGACGCACGCGCACTGCGGGCGTCGCCCCTCGCGAGTTCGGCGAGGCCGGCGAGCCACACGGCGCGCCACTCCCAGGGATCGTCGGTGAGGATCTCGCTCATGACCGCGTCGACGGCGTGCACGTTGCCCGACTCTATCGCCGCGCGGGCACGGGCAAGACGGATCTCGACCGTGACGGTGGGTGCGGATTCGAGGGCGATCAACCGGGCGGCCGGGTCTGCCATGTTGACGCCCGCGAGCCAGCTGCGCGCGGGATCGGACTCGTCGATCTTCAGTTCGGGCAGGGCATCCCAGGGCAGCGGCCGGTCGACGATGTCGGCGACGGGCGCCTCGAAGAGAACGGATGCCGCAGAGTGCAGCGCGGGGTGGCCCGGCCCGCGGTCGGTGGCCACGACCTCGCGCAGCACGCCGAGAAGCTGCGCGCGCAGCTCGTCGACCGACGCGAACCGGTCTGACGGGTCGAACGCGCACGCCTTGGCGAGCAGACGGTAGAACGAGTCGTAGGTCTGGAAGACCGGGGTGTCGGCCACATCGGGCAGTGATGACACGAAGGTGGTCTGGTTGCCGCGGAAGTCGAGCACGAGCGTGGCGAGGGTGCGACCGATCGTGTAGACGTCGGATGCGACGGACGGACCCAGCTCGGGAACCTCGGGCGCCTGGAACCCGACGGTTCCGAAGATCGCCGAGGTCTGGTCGTCGACGCGGCGCACCCCTCCCAGGTCGATCAGCTTCACTGTGTCGCCGACCTGGATCATGTTGTCGGGCTTGAAGTCGCAGAACAGCAGGTTGATGTCGTGCAGGTACTGGAACGCGGGCAGGATCTCGAGCACATAGGCGAGCGCCTGGTCGACGGGCAACGGGTCGACGACGCCGGTGTTCGCCTTCATGCGGTCTTTGAGGATCACCTTGAGCGACGGGCCGCCCACATACTCCATCACGATGTAGCCGGCGCCGTTGAACATCACGAAGTTGTAGATCTCGACGATGAGCGGATGCTCGACCTCGGCCAGGAACTGGCGTTCCGTGATCGCCGCGGCATAGGCATCCGGATCGCCCGAGTTGAGCAGGCCCTTCAACACGACCCAGCGGCCCGAGACGTTCTGGTCGCGGGCCAGGTAGATCCAGCCGAGTCCACCGAATGCCAGACAGCCGACGACCTCGTACTGGCCGCCGACCACGTCGCCGGGCTTCAGCTGCGGGGTGAACGAGAACGGGGTGCGGCAGTTCGGGCAGAAGCCCTCGGTGCGACCGGGCTTGTTATCGCGACCCCGGCCCACCGGTTTGCCGCAATTCGGGCAGAATCTCTTTGCTTCGGGCAGCTCGGCGACCGCCATGACCGCCTTCAGCGGATCGGAGGGCGGTTCGGTGGGAACGGTGGTGAGCCCGGCGCCCAGGCGGGGTCCGCGCAGGCGGGTGGAGGTGGTGCCGAACCGGCGGGTGGCCTTCGATCCGGTGGCGGCGGTGCGCGCCGAACCGAGCGCCGCCGTCGCGAGCCGCGACGACGAGGTGCGACCCGTGCGCGTCGAGCCGGCCTGCGCGAAGTCGGCGCCCGATGCCGCTCCGGTTTGCGGGCCGGCCGAGAAACCCGTGCCCAGCTTCGCCGAGGGTGAAGCGGCTGCGGCCGTGCCGCCCGAGACAGGGGGAAGGGGAGTGGGCGAGGCGGGCGAGCCGCAGACGTTGCAGTAGCCGTCTTCGATCACGCCTGTGCAGCCGGGCTGTAAGCAGTGCTGGACATCGGTCATGGCGTGTAGCGTCCTTCCTGGCCTGGCCGCTGCGGGGATGCGGGCGGCAAGTCACGGGTGAGAAATTGGTATTGCTCGACGTAGAAACGGGCGAGCCGCAGGTCGCAGGGAGTCGTGTCTACGGCATCCTTGGCCTCGGTGTACCCGGCCGCGACCGTGGGTGAGGCAAAGCGGCCCGAGCTCTCGGCCTTCGCGCGATAGCCCGACAGGCGATAGCGCAGCTCGGCACGCTCGCGGAGCTGTCCCGCGTAGGCATTCTCGACCGCCTCGAAGGCGCGGTTCACGAGCGCGAGGCGCGCGACCCAGGTGTCGAGCGCGGCGCGGGTCTGCGGCACCGGTCCGAGTTTCGACACGTCGGGGATGGCGAGTCGCGGAGGGTCGACGATCTCTCGACGGCAGCGCTCGGCGAGCGCGCGCAGCACGGGTTCGCGCCGCTCTGCGATGGCGGCGTCGTCTGCGGCCTTGCGCGCATCCCGGGCCAGGTCTCGTTTCTGCGAACTGGCCACGATGAGGTCGCGTTCGAGACGGGCGGAGTCGTGCACGAGCTGCCCGAGCGGGCCGGTCACATCGGCGCCGCGGCCGGCCTTCTCGGCGAGGGCCTCGAGGCGGCTGCGCAGGGTCGAGACGCGCTGCGCCGCGTCGGGGTCGGATGCTGCCAGGTCTCGTGACCGCTCCAGTTCGGCGCGCAGGCCCACGATGCGCGCCGTGGTGCCCGCCGCGCGGGGGTCGAGACTGAGCCGCGTCGTCAGCTGTGATACGAGGGCGTCGGCGAGGCGCACGGCCTCGACGAGCGAGACGAGTTCGGCTCCGCCGCCCGAGTCGAGCCGACCCCAGATGAGCTGCGACATCTTCTGCCTGGCGACCGTGTCGACGCGGCCCGAGTCCCAGACGCTCTCGAGGCTCTCGCGGCGTTTGCGGGTGGCCTCCCACAGCGTCTCGGCGAGAACGATGTCCGACGTGTACGAGTCTGGCTGCTGCGATGCGAGGGCCGCGGCTCCCAGCCGGTCGAGTTCTTTTCGCTGCCGCGCGACCCACTCGCCGAGGCCGGTGAGATAGGTGAGCAGTTCGCCCGGATCGATCGCCTCGCCCAGGCGCCCGGGAGCGAGCGGCGTGCTGTCGTTGGCGGTCATCGTCATCGCTGCTCTTCTCGGAGGATCGGGTCGGGCTCGGCGTGTGCTCGGCTGGTGTTCGGTTTGTGCTGGGTTTGCGCTCGATTTGTGCTGGGGCGCTGTCAGCGTCCGTAGACCGCCGCGGGCGGTGCCGGGGCCGGACCGAGCACGCCCAGCCACTTCGTGTAGAGGCTCGTCCAGGTTCCGTCGCTGCGCATGCGATCGAGCACACCGTTCACGAACTGCACCAGGTCGACCTTGTCGGCGGGCATGCCGAGGCCGTAGGGCTCCGCGCTGATCGCCTCGCCGACGACCTTGGCATACGGGTCTTGGGCGGCGAACCCCGCGAGGATCGTGTCGTCGCCGGTGATCGCATCCACCTTGCCCTGCTGAAACAGCACGAGGCACTCGGTGTGGGTGGCGGCAGACACGGCCTCGACGCCGGGGAACTTCTCCTCGAGGCGGGTGAGGGTGGTGGTGCTGGCGGGTGCGCAGACCTTCTGCTCGCCGAGGCCCTCGAGGTCTGTCAGCGACTCGGCTTCGGAGTCGCTGCCGACGAGCACCTTCTGACCGGCACCGTAGTACTCGGTCGAGAACGCGATGGTCTCCCAGCGAGCACAGTTGATCGTCATCGTGCGCGCGACGATGTCGACCTGCGTGGTGCCGTCGGCGTCTGGGGTGAGCACTTCGAGGCGCTGGGCCGACGTGATGACTCTGAACTGCAGCCTGTTCGGGTCACCGAAGATGGCGCGCGAGACCTCGTGCAGCACATCGATGTCGAACCCCTCGATCTGGCCCGTGAGCGGGTTGCGGGCACCCATGAGCAGGGTGTCGGCTGAGACGCCGACTCGAAGAACGCCGCTGGCCCGGATGGTGTCCATCGTGCTGCCCGCGGGAATCGAATCGGGAGAGATCGGCGAGTATGACGGTTCGATCTGACCCGGGACGTTCTCGCACGTGGATGCGGGGGCCGGCGTGCTCGGCGCGCTGTCGGTAGGCGTCGGCGTAGGGGTGAGCCCCAGGTCGTCGCTGCCCGAGCGGGGTGCGCACGCGGTGAGCGCGAGCGTGCCGACCAGGGTCGCGATGAGCGCGGCGCGAGCCGAGCGTGAACGGATGGCGCTCATCGGTACTCCTTGAGTCGAAGGGAGACGCCGCGCCAGGAGAGCACGGCGGCGGCGAGGCCGAACACGAGCAGAATCCAGCCGAGCAGCGACGAGAGTGCGCCGCCCGCGTCGAGGGCGTTCTTGGTGGCGGCGGCACTCGAGGCGATGTCGTCTTGAGCCGCTTCGCTGAAGGAGTCGAACGCGGCGTTGGCGCTGCCGGGTTCTTGGTCGATGGCCTGGGCGACGGCGCCCTCCCAGTTGCCGCCGTCGTCGAGGGCGCGGATCTCTGCGTGCTTCTCGACCCACGAGGCGAAACCGTTGCTGAGGTCGTCGTCGATGAGATAGTTCTTGCCGCTCGAGTCGAGTCGGGACTGGGCGTCGGCGATGGCGGTCTGCACCTCGGCCTCGAGCGTCTGGCCCGAGCCGCGCTTGATGAGCGTGAAGCTCTCGAGCGACTTGGCCTCGGTGGCCGAGGTATAGGCCTGCGAGATGGCGAGAGTCTTGGCGTAGGAGTTCTGCCGGGCCTCGATGGCGGCACCGGTCGTGTTCGTGAACGTGATCACGCCGACGACGCCCACCACGAGCAGGGCGACGGCAGCGATGAGCAACGGCCAGTTGAGGTAGCGATGCGATCGACGCGTGATCCAGAGATGCACCCAGATGAGCGCGACCAGGGCGATGACCGCGACGAGCAGCCAGACGAGCGACACGGTCGACGCGGTGAAGCTGCCCGCGGCCCTGTCTGCGCTCGCGAGAACGAGGGCCTCGAGTTGGGGGAGCGTGCTGTCGTTCAGCAGCGCCGAGGCCTGCGACAGGTACGCGGCGCCCACGGGAAAGCCCTGGCGGTTGTTGGCACGAGCCTGCTCGATGAGCCCGGTGTAGATCGCGACCTCGGAGTTGACCTGGGCGAAGTCGGTGTCTTTCGCCTTGTCGTCGGCCGAGAGGGTGGTGAGCGCGCGGGTGGCGTCGTCGATCGCGGTGTCGTACTCGGCGCGCTGGTCGGCCGGTTCGAGACCGCCGACGAGAAAGGCGTTGGCCGCGATCGCGTCGGCCCGCACCAGGTTGTTGCGCACAGCCTGGATGCCGATCAGCTGGGCGGCCTCGGCGCTCGCGTCGGCCGTGGCCCTGGCCTGCGACGAGCCGGTCTGGAACCCGGCTACGCCGAACGCCAGGCTCGCGAGCACGGAGAGGGCGAGCAGCAGCTGGAGTGTGGCGGGGGTCGACCGGGTCTTTCGTGCGACGGATGCGGCGGGCGGCGCGGCCTGCGGTCGGACGACGGTGGCCTGCTGCGCGTTCGGCTGGGCGAACGCCAGGGGTACCGGCGGCGGCGGGGGCGCGGCTGCGGTCGTGCTCATTCGGTGTCCTTCGACGTGGTCGGTTCTGCGGGATCGTCTGAGGGTGGATCGGAGGGGACCTCGGCGTCGTCAAGGTCGGATGCGGGTGCGGGTGCGAGGTCGGGTGCGAGCTCGGCTGGGGGGTCGGAGTCGTGCGCCTCTGTCAGTTCAGTCTGCGGCACGTCGATGACGATAGGGCCGACCACCGACTCTCCATCGGCATCCGGTCTGTCGCCGTCGTTCGAGTCGTTGAGATCGTCAGCGACCAGAAGGCGCAGGTCGTCGAGGGTCGGAGCGGCGACGTCGCGCAGCCGCCAGGCGTGGCGCGCGATCGCCTTGTCGAGCAGGTTGCGGGCGTAGCGGCCGTTGCCGAAGCCCTCGTTGCGGGGTTCGATCGACACGATCTGCTCGAACCGCTCGAGTGCCTCGGGTGTCGCCTCGAAATCGGATGCGACGGCGAGGCGCACGAAGATGTCGCGCAGTTCGTCGTCGGTGTAGTCCTGGAACGTGATCGAGGTGGAGAAACGGCTGGCGAGCCCGGGGTTGGTCTCCATGAAACCGCGC
>NZ_CAXVWM010000131.1:0-4608 GCF_964263775.1 Agreia sp.
GAGTTGCGCGAAAACGCGCGCCGAGAAATGGCCGGGCGGCTGCACGATGGGGGTCGTTCCACCGACGATGGAGCGCACGAGCACCTGAACTCCCGCGATGTAGTTCGCGGGCAGCGACAGCAGCCACTGCCCGCTGCCGCCGAGCTCGCTCTCGACCGAGGCGGCGCTGGCGAGAAGCGCGCCGGTCGACAGGGCGACCCGCTTGGGCGAGCCGGATGAGCCCGAGGTCTCGATGACGAGGGCGATGTTCTGGGCGACACGGTCGGGGAGCGGCTCGTCTCTCACCGTGGGCGACTCGCCGGGGGCGAGCGCGGCGTGCCTCGGCTGGGGGCGCGCATCCGCTGAGCGCTGCTCGTCGATTCGGGGCAGGATGGCCGCGCCGCCCTGCGACAGTGCTTCGCGCAGGCGCGGAAGCACCGCCGAGGCGTCGTTGGCAACCACGATGTCGAGCGGGCGTGTCATCCGTTCACCCTACGGGAGCCCGTGTTTCAGGTGGGTAACGTCTCTGCCGAGGCCGAACTCAGCCCTCTTCGACGACGATCTGCACGTCGATGTTGCCGCGGGTCGCGTTGGAGTACGGGCAGACCTGGTGCGCGGCGTCGGCGAGCTCCTGGGCGAGCGCGTGGTCGACTCCGGGAAGGACGACCTCGAGCAGCACGGCGAGCTGGAAGCCGCCGTCGCCATTCGGTCCGATGTGAACCCGGCCGCCGACGCTCGAGTCGTCTATCTTCACCTTCTTGGCGCGGGCGACACTGTGCAGAGCGGAGTGGAAGCAGGCTGCGTAGCCGGCCGCGAACAGGTCTTCGGGGTTGGCGCCGTTACCCGAGCCGCCCATCTCCTTGGGCACGGCGAGGTCGAGGTCGACCTTGCCGTCGGTGGTGCGAACATGGCCGTTGCGGCCTTCGCCGGTCGAGAGTGCTTCTGCGGTGTAGAGGATCTCCACGGTGCTTCCTTTCATTGACCGGCGTCAGATGCGCCGGTGGCTTGTTTCGCGGCGAGCGCGGTCGGGTCGGACGCGCGTGTGTCGTCGGCGAGCTGGTGCAGCATCTGTCGCAGTCGCGTCGCCGTGCCGAGGTCGAGTTTCATTGCGCCGGCGACGCAGGCCGGAACGGCTTCGAGCTCCTCGCGCATCCGTTCGCCCTGGGCCGTGAGCGCGATCGTCACCACTCGAGCGTCGTCGGATGCGCGCCGGCGCTCGATGAAGCCGGCCTGCTCCATGCGCTTGGTGAGGGGCGACAGCGTGCCGGAGTCGAGCTCGAGGCGACGACCGAGATCGCCGAGCGGCAGCGGACCTTCATTCCAGAGCACGACGAACACGAGGTATTGCGGATAGGTGAGCCCCCACGGGGCGAGTGCTGAGCGGTAGATCTGCGTGATGGCATGCGTGGCGTCGTAGAGCGCGAAGCAGACGAGATCGTCGAGTACGGACTGCTGCGGCGCTGCAGCGTTCGTCGCGGTAGTCATGAGATAAGCATTGCGCACAATTCAATTGTGCGCAACTAATGACCACGTGCCTCGGCGATCTCCTTGACGTGACTAATTCAGGAGGAGAGGGTGTCCGACGCCGTATTGGCGTCGGCGGCGCGCTCCTCCTGAATGAGTAACGCCATCACGACGGCAGCGTATCGAGATAGTCAGTAGTGGTACGGAAACGGCGACCAGTCGGGCTCGCGCTTCTCGAGGAACGAGTCGCGGCCCTCGACCGCCTCGTCGGTTCCGTAGGCGAGTCGCGTGGCCTCGCCGGCGAAAACCTGCTGGCCCATGAGTCCGTCGTCGACCGCGTTGAAGGCGAACTTGAGCATGCGGATGGCCGTGGGCGACTTGGTCAGAATGGTGCGCGCCCAGCGGAGGGCCTCGCGCTCGAGCTCGGAGTGCGGCACCACGGCGTTCACCGCGCCCATCTCGTAGGCCCGCTGGGCCGAGTACTCCCGAGCGAGAAAGAACACCTCGCGCGCGAACTTCTGCCCGATCTGGCGGGCGAAGTACGCGCTGCCGTAACCCGCGTCGAACGAGCCGACGTCGGCATCCGTCTGCTTGAACCTGCCATGCTCTTCGCTGGCTATCGACAGGTCGCAGACGACGTGCAGCGAGTGCCCGCCGCCCGCGGCCCAACCGGGGACGACCGCGATGACCACCTTCGGCATCGTGCGAATGAGCCGCTGCACCTCCAGGATGTGCAGCCGCCCCGTCGCGGCACCCGACAGCGGCCCGTCGGCAACCGTGCCGTCGGCGGCAGCGTCGACTTCATACTGGTAGCCGTCGCGGCCGCGGATGCGCTGGTCGCCGCCCGAGCAGAAGGCCCAGCCGCCGTCTTTCGGGCTCGGGCCGTTGCCGGTGAGCAGCACCACTCCGATGCGCGGATTCTGCCTCGCGTCGTCGAGGGCGCGATAGAGCTCGTCGACCGTGTGCGGGCGGAACGCGTTGCGCACCTCGGGCCGGTTGAACGCGATGCGGGCCACCCGCCCGTCAGTGGAGTGGTGGTAGGTGATGTCGGTCAGGGCGCTTGCCCCGGGCGCGACTGCCCACTCGGATGCGTCGAAGATCTCGGAGACGAACGGGGTTTCAGCCATGCGGCCAGTCTGCCAGCGATGGCCATGCTCAGGGGTCAGGGCGCGGGCGGCTCGCGGGCGTCATAACGGCGTGACCGTCAGCCACGTCGTCCATGCGGGCGTCGTCGTCACGCATGCGTTCAGTGTGCCGGCCCGCGTCGCCTACCCTCAGTAGTGCGCACTCCCGCCCGTGCGCCAGAAGGAGCTCCCCCGTGACGATCGTCGCTTCCGCAGACGGCTCAGCCCTCGGCAATCCCGGCCCGGCAGGCTGGGCCTGGTACGTCGACGACGAGCGCTGGGCTGCGGGCGGGTGGTCGCGCGCGACGAACAACATCGGCGAGCTCACCGCGGTTCTCGAGCTGCTGCGCGCGACCGAGGGCGAGAACGAGCCGCTGCACATCATCTGCGACAGCCAATACGCGATCAAGGCGTGCACCGAATGGATGGCGGGCTGGAAGCGCAAGGGCTGGCGCAAGGCCGACGGCAAGCCGGTGCTGAACGTCGAGATCATCAAGCAGCTCGACGAGGCGCTCGACGGCCGCGTCGTCACTTTCGAATGGGTCAAGGGCCATGCGAACCATCCCATGAACGAGGCGGCGGATGCGCGCGCCCGGGCGGCATCCACGGCGTACCAACATCGGTCGGCCGTGCCGAGCGGCCCCGGATGGCCAGGCGCCGCGGCATCCACCCCGGTCGAGCCGGTGCTGGCCGAAACCGTGCTGGCAGAAACTGTGCTGGCCGAAGACGCGGCGCCACCCGCCCTCTTCTGACCTCTTCTGACCTCTTCGCGGATGAGGAAGAACTCGCGACACGCCGGCTCTGCACACGCCGACACTCCGGCGCGTGCAGAAATCTCCTCATCCGCGAAGAGGGCAGCGACAGAATGAGGGGATGGTTTCCTCCGCGCTTCCCCCACTTGCCGAGCTGCTCGCCGCGGCGAACGTCGTCTCGCTTCCGCTGACCACGCGGTTTCGCCGAATCGACACCCGCGAGGCGATGGTCTTTCGGGGGCCGCAGGGATCGACGGAGTTCTCTCCCTTCATCGAGTACGACGACGACGAGGCGGCCACCTGGCTGGCGGCGGCCATCGACTTCGGCTGGCGCGCGCAGCCGACGCCGCTCCGCGACCGCATCCGGGTGAACGCCACGGTTCCCGCGGTGGATGCGTCCCGGGTCGCCGAGGTGCTGGCCATGTACGACGGCTGCCGCACCGCGAAGGTGAAGGTCGCGGAGGCCGGCCAGGTGCTTGCCGACGACGTCGCCCGCGTGCGCGCTGTGCGCGGGGCACTCGGCCCGGAGGGGCGCATCCGTGTCGACGCGAACGGAGGCTGGAACGTCGACGAGGCCGAGCGTGCCATCCACGCCCTCGCCGAGTTCGACCTCGAGTATGTGGAGCAGCCGTGCGCGTCGATCGCCGAGCTCTCGGAGTTGCGCGAGCGCCTGCACGACTGGGACATCCCGATCGCGGCCGACGAGAGCGTGCGCCGGGCATCCGACCCGCTCGAGGTTGCTCGGGAGGGTGCGGCCGACCTGCTCGTGATCAAGGCGCAGCCGCTCGGCGGCATCCACTCGGCGCTCGGTATCGTGCGCGAGGCCGGGCTTCCCGTGGTCGTGTCGAGCGCACTCGACACGTCGGTCGGCCTGTCGATGGGGGCCTGGCTGGCCGCGAGCATCCCGAACCTCGACTACGACTGCGGGCTCGGCACCGCCTCGCTGTTGGCCGCGGATGTCACGGCGCGGCCCGTGCGCGCGGCCGGCGGCTTCATCGAAGTCGAGCGCGTCGAACTCGACGCCGGCCTCCTGGCGCAGCACGCCGCATCCGCCGATCGCGACGCGTGGTGGCGAGCCCGCCTCGCGCGATGCTACGAACTCTTGGTGACCGTGCTCTAACTCGGGAAGAACGCGCCTGTGGCGCACGAAAGCGCCGGTTCAGGCCCGTTTTTCCTGCATACGAGCAGGAGGGCGGCGGTTACAGGCCCGAGTACGCGTGCAGTCCCTTGAAGAAGATGTTCACGACGCCGAAGTTGAACAGCACGGCGGCGAAGCCGATCAGGGCCAG
>NZ_CAXVWM010000132.1:0-16121 GCF_964263775.1 Agreia sp.
CCTCGACCTGATCGTTCGCGACCAGGCGCGCGTTCTCGTGCGCACCCGGGCCAAGGCCGTCGCGTCGTTGCGACAGACCTTTGCCGAGCGCGACTACATCGAGGTCGAGACCCCGATGCTGCAGACCATGCACGGCGGCGCATCGGCCAGGCCGTTCGCCACGCACAGCAACGCGTTCGACACCGAACTGTTTCTGCGCATCGCGCCCGAGCTGTTTCTCAAGCGAGCCGTCGTCGGCGGCATCGATCGCGTGTTCGAGATCAACCGCAACTTTCGCAACGAGGGCGCAGACTCCACGCACTCGCCCGAGTTCGCCATGCTCGAGTCGTATGAGGCCTACGGCGACTACAACACCATGGCCGAGCTCACGCAGACCCTGATTCAGAACGCGGCGCTCGCCGTCGCAGGGTCGCATGTTGTGACCTGGGCAGACGGCACCGAATACGACCTGGGCGGCGAGTGGGATCGCATTAGCATGTACGGGTCGCTCTCGGATGCGGCCGGGGTCGCGATCACCCCCGAGACCCCCGTGGCCGAGCTGCAGCAGATCGCCGATCGCGAGGGCGTCGAGGTGCACCTGCCCAACCACGGCAAGCTCATCGAAGAGCTGTGGGAGCACTTCGTCAAGGGCGGGCTGGCGCGCCCCACCTTCGTTCTGGACTTTCCGCTCGAGACCAGTCCGCTCACGCGCGCCCACCGTTCCATTCCGGGCGTCGTCGAGAAGTGGGACCTCTACATCCGCGGATTCGAGCTCGCCACGGCATACTCCGAACTCGTCGACCCCGTCATCCAGCGCGAACGCTTCATCGAGCAGGCGAAGCAGGGCGCTGCCGGCGACGTCGAGGCCATGCGCCTCGACGAGGATTTTCTGCGCGCCCTCGAGTTCGGCATGCCGCCCTCCGGCGGGCTGGGTATGGGCATCGACCGCCTGCTGATGGCGCTCACCGGCCTCGGCATCCGCGAGACGATCCTGTTTCCGCTGGTCAAGTAAGGTCGGCACCATGAGCTTCTTCGGTGGCAACAAGAACCCCCTCGACGATGACAAGAAGAAGAAACCGGGCGAGGTGAGCAATGGGCGCCTGCTCGTGTGGATCGTCGCCGGCGGGGTCGCGCTCTACCTGATCGGCACCGGCCTGTACGGCATCATCACCAAGGGCGGCTGAGGCGCAGGGCGCACGGCAGCCGGGCTCCTCGACGGCGGCGGCTGCTAAACTCGCCCATCATGGATGACATTCTCGCCGGGCTGGGCGCTCTCGCCCCCACAGTGCTCGTCGGTCTCGTCTTCTGGCTCGTGATGTTCGTGATTCTGCGCGCCGACAAGCATGAGCGTCGGGCATTCTCGAAGATCGAGGCAGAAGAGCGGGCCAAGCTCGTCGCGGCGCAGGACGCGCCCGCGGCTGCACAGGCACCGCGCAGCTGAGCCACGGTTCCGGCGAACACTCACGGTTGCGCCGACACGCTACGGTTGTCGTCGGGCTCCTCGTTCGGGCCGAAGCCAAGGGGAGCGTGCGTGTTCGGAATCAGTGCAGCGGGCTGGGTTCTGATCGTCGGCGTGCTCATCGACTTTCTCGTGCGCGTCACGGCGATCATCGTCGTGCCCCGCAATCGCCGACCTGCCACGGCCGTGGCCTGGCTCATGGCGATCTTCTTTCTGCCCTACATCGGTGTGCTCACCTTCTTGCTGATCGGCAGCTACAAACTGCCCAAGAAGCGGCGCGAGAAGCAGCTGGCGATCAACCAGTTCATCCTCGAGACCACAGAGGGAATCGACCTGGTCACCAAGAACCACGCCTGGCCGCCATGGCTCGAATCGGTGGTCGAACTCAATCGCAACCTCGGTGCCATGCCGCTCGTCGGGGGCAACAACGCCAGCCTCATCGGCGACTATGACAAGTCGATCGCGGCCATGGCGGCCGACGTGGCTAAGGCGCGGCGCTACGTTCACGTCGAGTTCTACATCATGTCGTACGACGGCGCCTCCGAGGCCTTCTTCGACGCCCTGGGGGCAGCGGTCACACGCGGCGTGACCGTGCGCGTGCTGCTCGACCACATCGCATCCATTCGGTCGCCGCACCATCGCCGAACGACCAAGAAGCTGACCGAGCTCGGTGTGCAGTGGTCGTTCATGCTTCCGGTGCAGCCCCTGCGCGGCAAGTACCAGCGACCCGACCTGCGCAACCACCGCAAGCTGCTGATCATCGACGGCAAGGTCGGTTACATGGGGTCGCAGAACATGATCGACCGCAGCTACAACTCGCGCGGCAACATCCGTCGCGGCCTGCAGTGGCAAGACCTCATGACCCGCCTCGAGGGGCCGATCGTCGCCGGCCTCAATGCCATCTTCATCACGGACTGGTACAGCGAGACCAACGAGCTGCTGATGCGCGAGACCGATCCGATCACGCCCGACATCGTCGAAGAGGCGCCCGATTCGCTCGACTGCCAGGTGGTGCCGTCAGGCCCCGGTTTCGAGGGCGAGAACAACCTCAGACTCTTTCTCGCACTGCTCTACTACGCGCAGAACCGCATCGTCGTCACCAGCCCGTACTTCGTTCCCGACGAGGCGATGCTCTACGCCATCACCACCGCCACCCAGCGCGGCGTCGAAGTCGATCTGTTCGTGTCGGAGATCGGCGACCAGGGGCTCGTCTACCACGCCCAGCGCTCGTACTACGAGGCGCTCCTGCGCGCCGGCGTTCGCATCTACATGTACCGGTCGCCGTACATCCTGCACGCCAAACACTTCACGATCGACGACGACGTGGCCGTGATCGGATCGAGCAACATGGACATGCGCTCGTTCAGCCTCAACATGGAAGTCTCGCTCATGGTGCGCGGCCGCTCATTCGTCTCGGAGATGCGCGCTATCGAAGAGGGCTACCGCACCCTCAGTCGCGAACTCACCCTCGACGACTGGCTCACGCAGCCCCTGCGCTCGAGATTTCTCGACAACCTCGCCCGGCTCACCAGCGCGCTGCAGTAGTTCGGCGCTGCAGTAGCTCGGCGCCGATGGTCGCTCAGCGCCGGCGGGGCAGCAGCCGCACGGTCGGCAGCGCGGGCGCGGGGAGGGGCGCGCCGCTGTATCCGTGAGCATCCCGCGTGCCGGGGTCGCCGTGGGTGCTCGTGAAGCGCGCGTCCCGCGCATCCAAATCGCCGTCGCCGATCGCCTCGGCCTGCCAGGCGGCGCGGAACGCCACGATCTCCTCGTGGGTGCGTCCCACGAAGTTCCACCACATGACGATCTGCTCGCCGAACGGCTCGCCGCCTATCAGAATGAGCCGGGCGTCATCGTCGCCCGTGGCGATGGCGATACCGGATGCGCCTGCCTCGACGAACGCCAGCTCGGTGCGGGCGACGGGCGTTCCATCGATGGTCACCGACCCCGTGTCGACCAAGACGCCGTGCTCGTCGCGGGGATCTACGGCGAGCTCGATGCGGGTGTTTCGTGGCAGGTCGATCTGGGCGGCGACCACGCGGGTGAACGTGGTCGCAGAGGCCGTGACGCCGGCGACCGTTCCGAAGAAGACCTGCACGCTGGCTCCGCCGAGGGTCGTGACCACGGCGGCGTGGCTCTCGAAGAAGGGCTCGACCTCGCGGGCGGCCTCGGGCAGGGCGAGCCACAACTGAACCCCGCGCAGCAGCGTCGTGGCGTCTGTCGACACCTCGGAGTGGCTGATGCCGCGGCCGGCCGTCATCAGGTTGAGTTCACCGGGGCGTACCAGGGCGTGGCTGCCGACGCTGTCGCGGTGTTCGATCTCGCCGTCGAACAGCCAGCTGACGGTCTGCAGGCCCGTGTGCGGGTGCGGCGGCACCAGCATGCCCGTGCCCGTCTGCACGTCTGTCGGTCCATAGTGGTCGACGAAGCACCAGGCGCCGATCATGCTGCGCTCCCTGCTGGGCAGCGTGCGGCGCACGGTCATGGCCCGAGGGCCGCCGAGGGGCACCTCGCGGGGGGCGAGAATGGCGACGGCGAGCGGCTCTCGGCCGTGCACATCGTCGTCGTCGCCGATGAGGAGCTCGTTCGGATTCTTCTCGAGATTGCTCACGATCGAAGCCTAGACGCGATCCGTCGGTGCGGGGGAGACACCCGTCTCCCCCGCGCGCGGGTTACGGCGTCGGCGATCCGCCGTTCACGTTGAGCGTCTCGCCGACCACATAGCTGGCCTCCGGCGAGGCCAAGAAGACATAGGCCGGCGCGAGCTCGGCGGGCTGGCCCCAGCGCCCCAGCGCGGTCGACTCACCCACAGCGGGCAGCAACACCGGCGGCTGCCCGCCGGCGGTCTGCAGCGGCGTCCAGATCGGCCCGGGCGCCACGACGTTGACGCGGATGCCCTTCGGGGCGAGTTGCTGGGCCAGAGCCTTGGAGAACGCGTTGATCGACGCCTTGGTTGTGGCGTAGTCGACCAGCATCTCGCTCGGAGCGTACGCCTGAATCGACGAGGTGTTGATGATCGCCGAGCCCGGCTTGAGGTGGGGGAGCGCGGCCTTCGTGATCCAGAACATGGCATAGACGTTGGTCTTGAACGTCTCGTCGAACTGCTCGTCGGTGATCTCGTCGAGCGACTCGCGAAACTGCTGCTTGCCGGCGTTGTTCACGACGATGTCGAGGCCGCCGAGGCCCTCGACCGCCATGGCGACGATTTCGCGGCAGACCGCGGGGTTGACGATGTCGCCGGGCAGGGCGACGGCAATGCGGCCCTCCGCCTCGATCAGACCGACGATGCGCTGGGCGTCTTCTTTTTCTTCGGGAAGATAAGAGATCGCCACGTCGGCACCCTCGCGGGCGTACGCGATGGCGACCGCTGCTCCGATTCCGGAATCGCCTCCGGTGATGAGGGCCTTCCGACCCGAGAGCCGTCCTGTTCCGCGATAGGTCTTCTCGCCGTGGTCGGCCTTGTCGCGCAGCTTGGCGTCGAGGCCGGAGCCTTCCTGGTACTGCGCCTTCGTGTCGATGTCGGCGTACATCTTGGTGGGGTCCTGGAGTGTGTACTGATCAGTCATCTATCAAGGGTAGGTGGGCGTGAAAAGGCGCAAAGGGGTGGTTGCGAAGCTCCCGGGAGCGTGCTTGACTCCCGCCCGTGACGAACTCAGCCGTGGCCATCTCCGTCTTTCGCACCGCGCGTGCCATCCTCGGCGAGAGCCTCGCGTGGGAGCCCTCGACCGGTTCGATGCTGTGGTGCGACATCAGCGCCGGCCTCATCCATCGCAGCCCGCTGTCGGGCGCGGTCGACGGCTCCGACGACGAGGTCATCTCCCTTCCGGCACCCGTCTCTTCGTTCCATCCGGCACGGCTGCCTTCGGGTGACGGGCTCGTGGTCTCGTTAGGCGATCGGGTCGTGACGACGAACGCCCACGGCGGCGACCTCAGCGAACTCGCGAGAATCGACCACGCGCATCCCGGCCTTCGCCTGAACGAGGGCAAGGTCGACCCGGCAGGCCGCTGGGTCACCGGTTCGATGGATGTGACTCGCGGCGAACCCGACGGCGCGTTCTACTCGGTGACTGCCGACGGGGCGGTGCGCATCCTGCTCGGGGGAGTCGCCACGGCCAACGGCATCGATTGGTCGGCCGACGGCACGCGCATGTTCTTCACAGACACGGGCGTCGGCACCGTCTACTCGGCCGACTACACGGTGGGCGGCGACATCGAGAACCCCGAGCCGCTGCTCACGGGCGCGCCGCACGACGGCCTCGCGATCGACGACGACGGATGCCTGTGGGGCGCCCTCTACGGCGAGGGTCGCGTCGTGCGCTACAGCGGTACGGGCGAAGAACTGTTCTCTGTCGAACTCGACGCGCCGAACCTCACCTCGGTCGCGTTCGGTGGGCCGTCTCGGTCGACGCTCTACGTGTGCAGCGCGCGCGAGAACCTGACCGAAAAGCAGCTCGTCGCGCATCCGTCGTCGGGGTCGGTGTTCGCGATCGAGACCGCCACGACCGGCCGGGCGCCGTACGTGTTCGGGACGGCACCCGGTCACGCCTAGGGCGAACAGAGCAGTATTCGCGGTCGGCGCTGATTAGCATCAGTACATCGAGCGCCATCCTGCCCTGGTGTTCAAGGAGATCAGACATGTTTGAGAGATTTACCGACCGAGCTCGCCGCGTCGTCGTTCTGGCCCAAGAAGAGGCCAAGATGCTCAACCACAATTACATCGGCACCGAGCACATTCTGCTCGGACTCATCCACGAGGGAGAGGGCGTCGCCGCGAAGGCGCTCGAGTCGCTCAACATCTCGCTCGACGCGGTGCGCGAGCAGGTTCAAGACATAATCGGCCAGGGCCAGCAGCAGCCCACCGGTCACATACCGTTCACCCCCCGAGCCAAGAAGGTGCTCGAGCTCTCGCTTCGCGAGGCCCTGCAGCTCGGCCACAACTACATCGGCACCGAGCACATCCTGCTCGGCCTGATCCGCGAGGGCGAGGGCGTCGCAGCCCAGGTGCTCGTGAAGCTCGGCGCCGACCTCAACCGGGTGCGCCAGCAGGTCATCCAGCTTCTCTCTGGCTACCAGGGCAAGGAGCAGGTCGCCGTTGGCGGAAACGACGCCACTCCCGACAAGGGATCGCAGGTTCTCGACCAGTTCGGCCGCAACCTCACGCAGGCGGCGCGCGACAACAAGCTCGACCCGGTCATCGGGCGAGAAAAAGAGATCGAGCGGGTCATGCAGATCCTGTCGCGCCGATCGAAGAACAACCCCGTTCTCATCGGTGAGCCGGGCGTCGGCAAGACCGCCGTCGTCGAGGGCCTCGCCCAGGCGATCGTCAAGGGCGATGTTCCCGAGACGCTCAAAGACAAGCAGCTCTACTCGCTCGACCTCGGTTCGCTCATCGCCGGGAGCCGCTACCGCGGTGACTTCGAGGAGCGCCTGAAGAAGGTCACCAAAGAGATCCGCACTCGCGGCGACATCATCGTGTTCATCGACGAGATCCACACCCTCGTCGGCGCGGGAGCCGCAGAGGGCGCGATCGACGCCGCGTCGATCCTGAAGCCTCTGCTGGCCCGTGGAGAATTGCAGACCATCGGTGCCACCACGCTCGACGAGTACCGCAAGCACTTCGAGAAAGACGCCGCCCTCGAGCGTCGCTTCCAGCCCATCCAGGTCGCCGAGCCGAGCCTGCCCCACACGATCAACATCCTGAAGGGCCTGCGCGACAAGTACGAGGCATTCCACAAGGTATCGATCACCGACGGCGCCATCGTGGCCGCGGCCAACCTGGCCGACCGCTACGTCGCCGACCGGTTCCTGCCCGACAAGGCGATCGACCTGATCGACGAGGCCGGCGCTCGCCTGCGCCTGTCGATCCTGTCGGCACCGCCCGAACTGCGCGAGTTCGACGAGCGCATCGCCGGGGTCCGCGGCCAGAAAGAGGCCGCGATCGAAGATCAAGACTTCGAGAAGGCCGCAAGCCTGCGCGACGAGGAGAAGAATCTCCTCGGCGAGCGCCTGCGCCTCGAGAAGCAGTGGAAGTCGGGCGACGTCAAGACCTCGGGAATCGTCGATGAGGGGCTGATCGCCGAGGTGCTCGCCCAGGCCACCGGCATCCCCGTCTTCAAGCTCACCGAAGAGGAGTCCTCGCGACTCGTCTTCATGGAGCGCGCCCTGCACCAGCGTGTCATCGGGCAGGAGCAGGCCATCGAGGCTCTGTCGCGAACCATCCGCCGCACCCGGGCGGGGCTCAAAGACCCCAAGCGCCCCTCGGGCTCGTTCATCTTCGCCGGCCCCACGGGCGTGGGCAAGACCGAGCTGGCCAAGGCCCTTGCCGAGTTTTTGTTCGACGACGAAGACGCCCTGATCTCGCTCGACATGTCGGAGTACGGAGAGAAGCACACGGTCTCGCGGCTGTTCGGTGCCCCTCCCGGATTCGTCGGCTTCGAAGAGGGTGGCCAGCTCACCGAGAAGGTGCGCCGCAAGCCGTTCAGCGTGGTGCTGTTCGACGAGATCGAGAAGGCTCACCCCGACATCTTCAACTCCCTCCTGCAGATTCTCGAAGAAGGGCGCCTGACCGATGGCCAGGGTCGGGTGATCGACTTCAAGAACACCGTCATCATCATGACCACGAACCTCGGAACGAAGGGAATCTCCGGAGCCCCCATCGGGTTCCAGAGCGACAGCAACGTCGAGACCACGTACGAGCGTATGAAGGCGAAGGTGAACGAAGAGCTGAAGCGTCACTTCAAGCCCGAGTTCCTCAACCGCGTCGACGACACGATCGTGTTCCCGCAGCTGTCGAAGAGCGAGCTGCTGCAGATCGTCGACCTGTTCATCAAGCGTCTGCGCGACCGCCTGCTCGACCGCGACCTGTCGATCGAGCTCACGCAGTCGGCGAAAGAGCGCCTCATCGAGGTCGGCTTCGATCCCACTCTCGGAGCGCGTCCGCTGCGTCGCGCCATCCAGAACGAGGTCGAAGACCGTCTCTCCGAGCGCATCCTGCACGGCGAACTGAACGCGGGCGACCATGTGCACGTCGACTTCATCGGCACCGAGTTCGTGTTCACCACGACCCGCCGTGCGGGTGTCGACGACGAGCTGGCGACAGTCGGTGAGATCGCGGCCTCGTCTGCGGCCGCCGCCGCATCCACCGGCCCGACCGACGCCCTGTAAGACGACCAGCGCCGCACACCAGCACGGTGCTACGCGAATGCCGCGTTCCGATTTTCCGACACGGGAATCGGAGCGCGGCATTCGCGGTTTGGCACGCCGCGTGAGGGAATGGCGGGGCACCGCGCGGCGTTGTGTCGCTGTGGCCCACGGGGTCGAGAGAGAGGGCGCGTTGTGGACGTTCTGAACTGGCTGTTCAATGCGCAGCTGCACATCGGCGACCAGACGATCCTGTGGCGCGAGGTGCTCGGCAACGTCTTCGGGCTGCTGAGCGCACTCGGCGGCATGCGACGCAAGGTCTGGGCGTGGCCGGTCGGCATCCTGGGCAACGCCCTTCTCTTCACGGTGTTCCTGGGAGCCGTCTTCGGCACGCCGAACCCGGTGAACCTCCTCGGCCAGGCAGGGCGACAGGTGATGTTCATCGTCGTGTCGATCTACGGCTGGATGCGCTGGCAGCAGGCGAAACACGACGGGGGCGCGGCGGTGAGTCCGCAGTGGGCGGGCTGGAAGAACCGCGTCTGGCTCGCGGTCGCCCTCGTCGGCGGCACCGCGATCATCACGCCGCTGTTTCAGCTGCTCGGCTCGTACGAGCCCGTCTGGGCCGACGCGTGGATCTTCGTGGGCTCGCTCCTCGCCACCTTCGGCATGGCGAAGGGCTGGGTGGAGTTCTGGCTCATCTGGGTCGCGGTCGACGTGGTCGGGGTGCCGCTGCTGGTGTCGGCCGGGTATTATGCGTCGGCCTTCATGTACGTGTTCTACGGAGCTTTCACCATCGTGGGCTTCATCGTCTGGTCGCGCATCCGTCGCAGCGAGAACCTCACGATCGAGACTCGCTTTCCCGACCCCACGGTGCGCACGGAGTCGTGATCGCACGAATCGCGGTCTCGTGCGCGAGAATGGTTCGAACTGGCAATAGGCTTGTTCGATGCCCGAAGTGACGATGGCCGCACCCACCTACACGGTGCGGCGCGCGCAGACGAGTGATGTGCCGTGGATCAAGGAGCTCGTGGAGCCCCTCGTTCAGCGACGAATCCTTTTGGGCAAAGAGCTCGTCGTCTTCTACGAGGCGGTGCAGGAGTTCTACATCGCCATCGATGACAAGGGCAACCGCATCGGCTGCGGCGCCCTGCACGTGTTCTGGGACGACCTCGGTGAGGTGCGCACCCTGGCCGTGTCCGATGCGTGGCTCGGCCGGGGCGTGGGTCGCGCGCTGCTCGAGGCGGTCGAGCTCGAGGCGCGTCGCCTCGGCCTCACGCGCCTGTTCTGCCTCACCTTCGAGGTGGGCTTCTTCGAGCGCAACGGATTTCTCGCGTCGCCGCTCGGCCTCGTCGCTCCCGAGGTCTATTCCGAGCTCGTGCGCTCGCCCGACGAGGGTGTCGCCGAGTTCCTCGACCTCGCCCGGGTCAAGCCGAACACCCTGGGCAACACGCGCATGCTGAAGCACCTCACGGCGTAACGTGCCGAACCTGTGCCGCGGGTAGCCTGCTGCAATGACATCCTTCCAGGTCTGCGTCTGCTTCATCACTCGCAGAGACGAACGCGGAACGCGCCAGGTTCTGCTCGGGCGCAAGAAGACAGGGCTCGGACTCGGCAACATCGTGGGCCTCGGCGGCAAGATCGAGCCGGGCGAGACCTCGCTCGACGCGATCGTGCGCGAGATCGAAGAGGAGTCCAGCCTGGTCGTCGACCCTGCCGCCGCCTCCGAGGTGGGCTTCATCCGGTATTCCTTTCCTTCTCGCGAGAGCTGGAGCCAGGATTCGACCGTGTTCGTCGTCGACACGTTCTCGGGCACGCCCCAGGAGTCCGACGAGATCGTGCCAGACTGGTACGACGTCACCGACCTGCCGCTCGACGGCATGTGGGACGACGCCAAATACTGGCTGCCGCAGGTGCTCGCCGGCGAGACCGTGCACGCGAGCTTCACGTTCGGCGAAGACCTGAAGACCGTCTCCGAATTGTCGTTCGAGACCGCGCCAATGCGGGTGTCTGGTCGACCGGACTCGTAGCCTAGGGGCATGTCGACGATCAAGAGTCCCGTCGGACCCGAGCCGAGCAAGGTCTACTGGCGGCGGCGCGTGCTCGTGCTCGCCGGTATTCTCGCCGTGGTCGTCATCATCGTGCTCATCATCGTGCGCCCCGGATCATCGTCGGAGGTCGGCAGCTCCACGACATCCGCGATCTCGGCCTCGCCGTCGGCCAGCACGCCGCCCACGACGCCGACCGTGCCGCAAGACGTCGCGGCCGAGCCCCTCGCCGACGGTAAGGCGCCCGCGTGCGATCCGGCGAGCATCCAGGTTACGCCGGTGACCGACGCCGACACGTACGCCGCCGGCGTCACCCCGCAGCTGTCGATCACGCTCACGAACGCGGGGGCCGCGGCCTGCTCGATCAACGTCGGCACCGCGCAGCAGGTCTACACGATCAGAAGCGGTGAAGAGCAGTATTGGATCTCCACCGACTGCCAGACCGACCCCAGCGACCTGCCGACCGTGATCGAGGCCGGCGCCACGCTCGCCTCCACGCCCTTCGCCTGGGACCGCACCCGCTCGGCGGCCGACACGTGCGGTTCGACAGAGCGTCCGCAGGTGCCTGCCGGGGGCGCCTCGTATCACCTCGACGTGTCGATCGGCGGGTTCGGCTCGTCGGTCAGCGCGCAGTTCATCCTCGGTTAGCCGGTGCGGCTCGATTCTTCATCCCGCGGCACGAGCATCGGCGCATGACCCGGCACAGTGACATCCACGAGCTCGAGGTTCGCACCCGGTCGGGCGTCGTGCGGGGCGTGAGACGGTCTCGCATCGACGCGTGGCGTGACATCCCCTATGCCGGCGCCCCGACCGGCGAGTTCAGATTTCGGGCGCCTCGGCCGGCGCCTGCGTGGCGCGGCGTTCGGGATGCCTCAACGTTCGGACCGGTCGCCTGGCAGTCTCGCGAGGGCAACTTCGTGGGCGCGTCGAAGCACCAGGCGATGAGCGAGGACTGCCTCACCCTGAATGTGATGCGGCCCGCATCTGCGCAGGGCGGCGGGGATGCGCTGAGACCCGTGATGGTCTTCATTCACGGCGGCGCCTACGCGGTCGGGTCGAGCGCCGAATATCCGCGCAACGGCGAGGCGCTCGTGCGTGACGGCGGCATCGTCTACGTGAGCGTCAACTACCGGCTGAGTGCGCTCGGATATCTCGACTTCTCGCGGTTCTCGACGACAGAGCGGCCGATGGAATCGAACCTGGGACTGCGCGACCAGGTCGCCGCCCTCGAGTGGGTGCAGGCGAACATCTCGGCCTTCGGAGGCGATCCGTCGAACGTGACCGTGTTCGGCGAGTCTGCGGGCGGCAACGCGGTGACCACGCTGATGGCCACCCCATCCGCCCGCGGGCTGTTCGCCAAGGCGATCGCGCAGAGCGCGCCCACGAACGCGATCTATCCGCCCGAGTTGACGCAGCGCTGGGCCGATGAGTTCGTGGCTTTTCTCGCCGACCGCATAGAGCCCGGCGGAGTGGAGTCGACTTCGGTCGACGATGCGGGTGCATTGCTCACGCGGGCCGATCCTTCTGACCTCGTCGAGGCGGCGGTCGCGTTGACGCTGCTGACTCCTGACCGCGACCCGGGAACGATCGCCCTCTGCCCCGTGATCGATGGCGACTTCCTTCCCGAGCGCCCGCTCGACGCCTTCAAGTTCGGTCGTGCCGCTCCGATTCCGCTGATCATCGGCACCAACGATCGCGAGGGATCGCTTTTCACCGGTCGACTCGACATTCTCGCCACGACGCCGACGCGCATTCGGGCCATCTTCTCGCGCACCAGGAAAAAGGCTCGCAAGGCGATCAAGGCCGAGTATCCGGGACTTCCGGCCAAGCGCCCCGCCGCCGACTTCGCGGGAGACTACGCATTCTGGTACCCCACGGTGAAGGTCGCAGAGCGGCACTCGCGGTTCGCTCCGGTGCATTTCTATCGCTTCGACATCGCGCCCCGGCTCGTGCGACAGCTGGGGTTCGACGCCACCCACGGGCTCGAGCTGTTTGCCCTGTTCGACCGTATGAACGGATGGTTCGGTCGGGCGATGGGCGCGCTGGGTGGGCGGCGGGCGTTCATGAGAACGGGCGATCGGATGCGACTGCACTGGATCGAATTCGCTCGCAGCGGGCAGGTGCCCGGCTGGCCCGCCTACGACGAGAAGACGCGAACCACGATGATCTTCGACGCGGTCGATCGAGTCGAGAACGATCCGAGGGGTGCTCGGCGCGTGGCCTGGCAGGAGTTCGTGCCGCACGTGTGAGGTGGCCGGCGTGTGCCTGGCCGTCAGTCGCGGGTTCGGTCGGTCTCGACGAGGCGCAGAGGCGTGATCGGGGTCTCTCCCGGTGCTGGTGTTTTCTGCGGCGTCTTCGACTGCGGAGTTCGCGCCTGCTGAGTTCGCGTCTGCTGAGTTCGCGTCTGCGGACTCCGCGCCTGCACCGGGAACGAGCCCGTCGACGGGTGTGCCGGATTGACCCGGGAGCCCGGAGCAGGCTGCTTCTCGAACGCGATGCGGAATGCTCGGCGGATCTGGGTCTCGTCGGGGCCGAGGATGTCGGTGAACCCGAGGCGCCTCGCCTCGGTCATTCGCAGACCGGCCGACGCGACAGGACGTACTTCGCCCGCGAGGCTGATCTCGCCGAAGGCCGCGAACGTGTGGGGCAGGGCAAGATCGCTGTTGGCGGAGGCGATGGCGAGCGCGATGGCGAGGTCGGCCGACGGGTCGATGAGACGCACGCCGCCGACCGTCGACACGTAGACGTCTCGGTCGCCCAGCGGAATGGTGAGTCGACGTTCGAGCACGGCCAGTAGCATCGCCACCCGGGAGCCGTCGACCCCGTTCGTGACCCGGCGCGGGTTGGGAGCGGTGGTCTTGACCACGAGCGCCTGGATCTCGACGGGCATTGCGCGCCGACCGTCGAGCGCCACCGTGACGCACGTGCCGCTGACGGCCTCGCCGCTGCGACTCAAGAAGAGGCCGCTGGGGTCGGGAACCTCGGCGATGCCCTCGGCGGTCATCTCGAAGCAGCCGACTTCGTCGGTGGGACCGTAGCGGTTCTTGAGCGCACGAACGAAGCGCAGACTGGTGTGCCGGTCGCCCTCGAACTGGCAGACGACGTCGACGAGGTGCTCGAGAACGCGTGGGCCGGCGATCGATCCGTCTTTCGTGACGTGGCCCACCAGAATGACGGGAAGCGATCGCTCTTTGGCCACGCGGATGAGGGCTGACGCGACTTCGCGCACCTGGGTGGGGCTGCCGGCCGCACTGTCGATGGAGTTGCTGGCCACCGTTTGAACGGAGTCGACGATGACGAGATGCGGTTGCACCGCGTCGATCTGGCCGAGCACGGTCGACAGATCTGTCTCGGCGGCGAGCATGAGCGTGGGGGAGAGGGAGTGCGTGCGCTCGGCGCGCAGCTTGACCTGGCTGACCGACTCCTCGGCGCTGACGTAGAGAACCCGCAGATGCTCTTCGGCCGCCTTGGCCGCCACCTCGAGTAGAAGGGTCGACTTGCCTACGCCCGGTTCGCCCGAAAGCAGGATCGTGGCGCCGGGAACGAGCCCGCCCCCGAGCACACGGTCGAACTCGTGGATGCCCGTGGCCCAGTGGCTGGCGGCCTCCGTAGAGATCTCGGTGATGGGCTGCGCGATGCGCGTCTCGCTGAGCTTCGCTGCCTTTACGGTGCGGGCGATGCCCTCGTTCTCGGCGCTCGAGACGACGGTGCCCCAGGCCTGGCACTCGCCGCAACGGCCGACCCACTTGACGCTCTGCCAGCCGCACTCCGTGCAGCGGTACGCGTTGGGGTTTTTGGAGGCCATGCATCCACGATAGACGGCACCGACGACATCCGCCCGCCGCCGGTGGAGAGCGCCCGGCGACGCGCCGTCTACGCCTCGGGGTCTTCGCCGAAGCCGCTGTCGTGGCGGCCCTTGGCCGCGAGGGCCGCACCGCGCTCGGCGAGGCGCTGGCGCACCTCGGCCTGGGCCTCTTCGACGATCGTCGCGTCGAGCGGCACGTTCACGTTGTGCGGGTCGCCATGGTACTTCTCGATGTAGGCGTCGAGTTCGGGTCCCGAGGTCCACGACGTGATGAGGCAGTAGCGGGGTTCTGGGCTTGTATGCCAGACGGCGTGCCAGAAGCGCTGGGTGTCGACGATGAGCTGGGCGCCCGCGGGCAGCGCGATGCGCACCTCGGTCTCGGGGTCGAACCGGTTCTCGCGCAGGATCATGAACGAGTCGGCGTCGTCGGAGAGGTTGAAGAAGCCGCGCACGATCCAGCCGGTGCCGTCGGGATTGAGCCGGTTGTTGTCGTCTTGGTGCAGGTTGTACAGGGCGTTCGCGTAGGTGTTGGGCTGCAGTTCGATCACGCGGCAGCGGCCGATGTTGGCGCCGGGCTCTTCGGCGCGGGCCCTGAGGATGGGCGCGTGTTCGACGTTGGCCTGAACCCAGACGCCGTCTTTGTCGGTGCGGGGAGGGGTGTGGTTCCAGAAGCCGTTGCATTCCATCTCGCCGAAGGCCGAGGCCAGAGGGGCGAAGCGGGTCACTCCGGAGGATTTCCAGTCGACATACTCGAGATCGAGCCACTCCTGGGGGTCGGAGGCCTGGTCATGGCGGTCGAGGACGACGTAACCGGTCTCTTCGAATGCTGCGGAGCGGATGTAGCTCATAGAACTATGAACCCTTTCGGTGCGAGGGCACGCACGTGTCGACATGCCCAACTAAGGCAAGGCTAACACCTCGGATGCGCCGAAATCCGGCGCAGAACGGCTAGGTCGGGCGGCACCGGCAGAACCGCGCGGACCGATTTCTCCGCGTTGTGGATTCGCGCGAACCCCGGGTCTGCATTACACTCGTCCCCGGTACCGTGTCCGAGCGGCCGAAGGTGCAACTCTCGAAAAGTTGTGTGCTTGAAAGAGCACCGTGGGTTCAAATCCCACCGGTACCGCCACGATATAACCCCCTGAGTCCCTTGTAAACACTGGGAAGCAGGGGGTTTCGTTTTCCCGCTCACGCCGGTTTGCCCACTATCTGCCCACAAGCTCTCGCGTACGCGCCTCACCGAGCGTCACTTCGATGGCTTCGAGGTCTTCATCGCGGAGGTCTGAGTAGGTGCCGAGGTCATCGCTGCCGAGGCGGGCCCGAGCATGTTCTGGAGCACCTTTACGTTCGCGTCAGCCGCCACCGTTTCTGGCGTGCGACAGACGCTGTACAACCAGATCGTGGCGCTCACGGGTAACGTCGACGCAACTTAGACACTGACCGACAAAGTGTCTGGAGTACCGTCCGAGTCGCAGATGGCGGTCATCGGGGACGCAGCTAAGGCGACGTCGACCATCGATCAGTTCGTCAGGGATCTCGACAACATCCCCGGTCGACGTGACGTCGTCATCAGCGAAGTCATCCAGCAGACGGGTGCCCCGCGTAGGCAGGTTGGTGGGGCCTACAACGCGAGCGGCGCCGTGCTGAAGTTCTTCGCGAACGGCGGCACGAAGAACCACGTCGCCCGGATCGCGCG
>NZ_CAXVWM010000133.1:0-64136 GCF_964263775.1 Agreia sp.
GCAATTGCACCGCCAGGGCCGGCTGCGACTGAACGATCTCGCCGGGCGCACGCGCCGCTACAGCCCGTGGTTCGCATACTGCGACTCCAAACTCGACATCCTGCTGTTCTCATACGAGCTGCAACGCCGGCTCGACCAGTCCGGCAGCCCAGTGCGATCGATGATCGCCCACCCCGGAATTGCCAAAACGAACCTCGTCTCGCACGTCGGCGGCATCTCAGGATGGATGAACGGACTCGCCCAGCCGCTCTTGAACGACGCCGAAAACGGCACCCTCCCCACGCTCTTCGCCCTCACCGAAAACATTCCCGGCAACTCCTACGTGGGGCCCGACAGCTTCGGCAGCATCCGCGGCTACCCGGCCGTTCGCACGCCCTCCTCCGCCGCCCGCAACCCCAAAAACGCGGCCGCGCTCTGGAACGCCACCACCGACATCGTCGGCAAGATGTAGAGCGGCCCGTATGCCGTCGGCGGCCGCTTCCGAGAACTTTCGCAGGAGCATCCGCAAGGCTGAGGCCGTCCACGAGCCCGCAGACGTTTCGGAGAACATCGAATGACAGAGTTCTGCCGGTGATCGACGCGATCGTCATAATCGTGCTGATCGCCGGCGCGGTGGCGGGGTACCGCATCGGCATCGTTCGCTCCCTCTTCGGTCTCGCCGGCGTGATTGTCGGAGGCATCGGCGCATACTTCGCCATCCCGCTCGTCGTCGCCTGGATTGCCGAGCCCGAGTGGCGGATCGCCGGAGTCATCGGCACGGCCTCCATCTTGGTGACCGCGGGTTACCTGCTCGGGGCCACCATCGGCCGAGCCGTGGGCACGGGCATCGCGAGAGCCAAGCTCGGATTCGTCGATCGAGCACTCGGATTCGTGGGCAGCGGCACGGCGGCCGTTCTCGTCGTGGTGACCGTCGCATCCGGTGTCTCGACCCTCGGTGTCGCCCCACTCACTCAGGCCGTCGCCTCCTCATCGATCCTGCGCACCCTCGACGGCCTCATTCCGCAGCAGGTCTCCAGCCTCCTGGCCCAACTGCGCACCGCTGCTGTCACCGACGGAGCGCCGTGGGTCATCGACGCGCTGGGCGCACCCAGCTCGCCTCCGTCGATTCCGACGATCAGCACCGACAGCCCGGCACTCACCACGGCCGCCCAGTCCGTCGTGCGGATTACCGGAACGGCGTACGAGTGCGGAGTCACCATGTCGGGGAGCGGCTTCGCCGTCGCGACCGACAGGGTCGTCACCAACGCCCACGTGGTCGCGGGAATCTCCGAGCCCGTCGTCGAGGTTCCCGGCCAGGCACCCCGGCCGGGGCGCATCGTCTATTTCGATCCGACCGTGGACCTCGCCGTGATCGCCGTCGACGGGCTCCCGGCCGACGCGATCCCCTTGGCCGAGACACTGCCGGCAACGAGCGCGGCCGTGGTCGCCGGATATCCCTTCGGCGGTCCTTTCTCCATCGCGGGCGCCGAGGTCTTGGCCACCGGTCCGCTGCAACTGATCACCGATGGTTCCTCCGGCACCACGCGGGATGCCTACACGCTGGCCGCCGACGTCGAGCCCGGCAACTCGGGCGGCCCGCTTCTCACGCTCGACGGCCAGGTCGCCGGCGTGATCTTCGCACGGGCGAGCTCGGTCCAGAACGTCGGCTACGCGCTCACCATGAGGGAACTCTCACCCGTGGCTGCGCAGGCTACGGCGCTGACGGCACCCGTGAACACGGGGGCGTGCTCGCCCTGACCGAAAACGAGTGAGAGAACATCACGCCCCGAGCCCAAGATGGGCTTGCCTGGCTTTTCGCGTTCGGCACCCGCTGGGTTTCAGAAGACGTCGTAGTCGAGGCTTCCCTTGCCGTTCGTGCTCTCGACCCGCGCGGTGTCTTCATGGGACCGCGCCTGAACGCGCACCTGCTCGGCCACCCCCTGCGTCTCGGGCTCGGCATACGACACGGCCTCGTGCTGGGTCATGATCTGGCTCGCCGGACCGAGCACGAGAGCCACAGGCGTAGGCATGCCGTCGGGATCGAAGCCCGGAACGATGACGACCTGGTTGCGACGGTTGCGCGGAACCGTAGCGACGAAGTGCACGAGCGCATCGGCCACCTCGTCACTCGTGACGAAGGTTCCACCCGCATAGCTCATCCTTTTCATCTTTCTAGAGTCCTCCACCCCGGTGCCGTTGCCCCGGGCATTGTGATGATCCATTTACTGAGGTAGCAGCGCCCGGAGCTTTCGTTCTTCAGCGCAGTCCCCGTAGCATGAGAAGCCATGTCGCCCGCACCCGCCCGAAGCGTCGTTCGTCAGTTCTTCGACGGGGTCGCGCTTCTGGGCCGTGGCCTGAAGATGTGGGGAAGCGATCCCCGCCTGATGCTTTTCGGCGCCCTTCCCGCGCTCATCGTCGCAACTGTCTATCTCGCGGCGCTCGTCGTGCTGTTCATCAACGCACCTGCACTGGCACAGTGGGCGACCCCGTTCGCCGACGAGTGGCAGGAGGGCTGGAGAACGGCCCTGCGAATCACGGCCATCATCGCTTTCGTGGCCTTGGGCGCGCTCCTCGTCGTCTACACCTATACGGCGATCACCCTTGCCATCGGGGATCCGTTCTACGAGAAGATCTGGCGGAGCGTCGAGAACCGGCTTGGCGGCATCCAGAACGAGGTGGAGACGGCTATGTGGCCTTCGCTGTTCCGGGGGATCCTCGATGCCCTGCGCATTCTGCTCGTGACGGCACTGATCGGCGTCGGACTGTTCGCACTCGGATTCATCCCGGTCGTCGGCCAGAGCGTCGTTCCGGTTCTCGGCGCCGGGGTCGCCGGATGGTTTCTCGCACTGGAACTCACGGGCAGGGCGTTCGACGCGCGAGGACACACACTGCGCGAGCGCCGACGGGCTCTCGGTGCCGTCCGTCCCACCGCGCTCGGATTCGGAATCGCGAGCTACCTCGTCTTTCTCATTCCGTTCGGCGCCGTGTTCGTCATGCCGGCAGCCGTCGCGGGTGGCACCGTGCTCGCGCGGTTGGCACTAGACGATGGCGAAAGCAGCGCCTGAACGACGGGCCTGTGAGCTTGTGGGCCTGTGAGAGCCTATGAGCTCGCGGGCTCGGCGTTCTCGTCGGGCTCCGGAACCGGCCTGAGGCCGCCTGTGCTGTTGGCCGCCAGCATCAGATCTTCGATCCACACTCGGTTGAGCGCGGGCGACTTGTTTCCGTAGAAGCGGAAGTGCAGGGGAATAGAGGGGTGGATCCAGATGGTGCTGCGACCGCTGCCCTCATCGGTGCCGTGCTCCCACGACAGCATGAATGCCTCGTTGCGACGAAGCTTGGTCGAGATCACCACTTTGAGGTGAGCGAGCAGCCGATCCTCGAATTCGACGTCGGTGTCTCCGGTGCCGTAGATCAGTCTGCCCATATGAAAAACGTCCGTTCTTGACGAAGGGCCCACGTGGATCCAATTCCACGTGAGCTCCTACACGAAGCTACCCACAAATGAGATTACAGGCATGGGCTTGCCAAATTCGACGGATCTGTGCGAATTCGGGCAGCACTTCGCGTCACATCGAACGTGCAGCCAATGCAGCCTTCGCGTCGTCGAGTGTTTTGTAGAGACCGCAGATGTTTCCGCAGGCATCCGTGAGCTTCACTGACTGGCCTGGCACTCCCTGCACTACGCCGCCCTGCACCATTCCTGCGAATCGCCCGTCGCGACGGGCGAGCCAGACTCCATCGAAAACGAGTTGCCACGTGAGTTGCGACTTCGCACGCCCTGCAGAAGCTGAGTCGCGTGCTGTCGTCGTCGAGGGCACGCTATCGAATAAAAGAGACATGAATTCACTCCGTTCCAGAGTTTGTTTACCTTTTCAGGCTAGGCGTGCCCCTGCCCCCGAACAAGGGGTTTACGTCGGCAGAAAGACCCGCTACTCGGCACCACACAGTCGTGGCACGCGGTACCTTCGGCCACGATAACTGCACAATCGTTTTGCAAACCGCGACGGGTGCCCTAAATTGGGGGGCCGACACTTTCAGTCGATCCCCAGCCGAAAGGTACATTCTCATGAACCTGCTTTTTATCATCGTCGCCGTCATCGCCGTCATCCTCCTGTTCACGGGAGGGTTTGTCTCGTCGCTGAACTTCTTGCTCTACGTGGGGATCATTCTTCTCGTGATCGCCATCATCGCGTTCATCGTCAGGGCCCTTACGGGTCGCAAGAACGTCTGACGAAACCTAAGTCGCTGGGCGGTACCGAACGCCCCAGCTGAGCATCCATGACGCGCCGGGCTCGACCCAGCGCAGGCCCTCGCCGGTGTTGAACGCATTGGCGGGGGCCGTCATCGGTTCTAGAGCGATTGCCAGACCGGTTCCCGTTTCGAAAGGAAATTGCCGCGGGTTGTACGCCTGCACGTAGGCGAAATTCGCGTCGGTCCACAGTTCGACCCGCTGGCCATCGGGAGACGCAAGCGAGTGCACGTTCTGCCCGCCCGTTCCCGTCAGAGTTCCGAAAGCATGGTTGAGGTCGACCTCTGAAAGCCTCCGGCCGGCTCGAAGATCGAGCTCGGAATCGTCGACCGAGACTTCAGCCGTGGGAATGAACACATCGTCGTATTCGAAGACGGTATCGGCAGCGATGGTGACGGTCAGGTCTTCGGTGGGTACCGATCCGATGACGAAATACGGATGCGCACCCACGGCGACGGGGGCCGGCGATTGCGATTCGTTCGTGATGGCATGCGTGACTGTGAGGCCCGCCTCGCTCAGCTCGTAGCTCACCGAGGTGTCGAGTTGGAAGGGATAGCCGTGCTGCGGGAACACGCGCGCGTGCAAGGTGAGGAATCCATCACCCTCTTCGGCAACGGTGTAGGCCGTGTTGCGCAGCAGTCCGTGGGTGGCGTTGCCTGTCGAAGGCTCTGTGATGTCGAGTTGCTGGGTCGTGCCGTCGAGCACCCAGGCGGCCTTGGCGATGCGGTTCGGCCAGGGAACGAGAACGATGCCCTGGCCCATGGGGGGCAGCGAGTGCTCGGGGTACTCCCGCACGACCTCGACACCATAGAGCACGAGGCCGCGCAGACCAGCGGCCAACTCCGTGATCGTCGCTCGGGAATCGCCGAATGCCACGGAAAACTGGGTGCCTGTCGCTGCTCTCACGAACTCCAGCCTCGGGCGTCGCCCGGCCCCGGGCATCCGGAGGCCCGGGCCGAGCGAACCGTGGGTCACGCAGCGGGCGCGGGCCCCTCGGCCGGCTCGGGATCGGTCGGAAACGACTCCTCGATCTCCTCGAGGACCGTATCGTCTTTCTCGTCGACCGTCTTCTTGCCCGGATCGTGAGGTTTGGGATGTTCGTGCGTCATACATTCCTCCTTCTGTGGTGGGATCGTGCTCTCGCCGAGACTACGGCGTCGCGGCTTCGACCACGTTCTGAAGCAGCAGCGCACGAGTCATCGGACCGACGCCGCCGGGAACAGGCGACAGGAAGCCCGCGACAGCGGCGACTCCGGGGTCGACGTCGCCCGTCAGCTTCGCCTTGCCGGTGTTTGCATCGACCACGCGGGTGATGCCCACGTCGAGCACTGCCGCACCGGGCTTGACCCAGTCTGCTGTGATGAGACCGGGCACCCCGACGGCCGCGATGACGATGTCGGCGCGGCGCACCTCGGCCTCGAGGTCGCTCGTGCGCGAATGCGTGAGCGTGACCGTGGCATCGATGCCCTTGCGGGTGAGCAGCAGCCCGAGGGGCCGACCGACCGTGAGACCGCGACCGATCACCACGACGTGTTGGCCATTCAGAGGGATGTCGTAGCGGCGCAGAATCTCGACTATCCCGGCCGGTGTGCACGGAAGAGGCGCAGGGCGCCCCGAGACCGTCGACGGGTCGACCGTGAGAACGAGACGCCCGAGGTTCGTCGGATGCAGTCCATCGGCATCTTTGGCCGGATCCATGAGTTCGAGCATCGCGTTCTCGTCGATGCCGTTCGGCAACGGAAGCTGCACGATGTAGCCGGTGACGAGCGGATCGGCGTTCAACGCCTCGATGGCGTCGCGCACGTCGTGCTCGCTCGCTGTGGCCGGCAGGTCGACCCTGATCGACTCGATGCCGACCTCGGCGCAGTCGCGGTGCTTGCCGGCGACATACGAACGGGACGCGGGATCGTCGCCCACCAGCAGCGTTCCGAGGCCGGGGTGGATGCCCCGCTTCTTCAGCTCGACGACGCGTTCGGCGAGTTCCGACTTGATGGATGCGGCGGTGGCGACGCCGTCGAGGACGACGGCCGTCACTGGACGAGCCCCGGGTAGAGGGGGAACGCCTCGGTCAGAGCGCCGACCCGGGCGCGGAGCCCAGCCGCGTCTGCGCCGGGCTTGAGGGTCTCGGCGATGATGTCGGCCACCTCGGTGAACTCGACATCTCCGAATCCGCGGGTCGCGAGCGCCGGGGTTCCGATGCGCAGACCCGAGGTCACCATCGGGGGGCGCGGATCGAAGGGGACGGCGTTGCGGTTGACCGTGATGCCCACCTCGTGCAGAACGTCTTCGGCCTGCTGCCCGTCGAGGGGCGAGTTGCGCAGGTCGGCGAGCACGAGGTGCACCTCGGTGCCGCCCGTGAGCACGTCGAGGCCGCCGGCGCGTGAATCATCTGCGGTCAGGCGGTCGGCGAGGATGCGTGCGCCGTCGATCGTGCGCTGCTGGCGGTCACGGAACTCCGGCTCGGCCGCGAGCTTGAATGCGGTGGCTTTTGCGGCGATGACATGCATGAGCGGCCCACCCTGCTGGCCGGGAAACACGTTCGAGTTGAGCTTCTTGGCCAGCTCTGTGTCGCGACTGACGATGAATCCCGAACGCGGACCGCCGATGGTCTTGTGCACGGTCGACGACACCACGTCGGCGAAAGGCACGGGCGACGGGTGGAGCCCCGCGGCGACGAGTCCGGCGAAGTGAGCCATGTCGACCCAGAGCTTGGCGCCGACCTCGTCTGCGATGGCTCGGAACGCGGCGAAGTCGAGGTGGCGGGGGTAGGCCGACCATCCCGCGATGATGACCTGGGGGCGGTGCTCGAGCGCCTTGTCGCGCACCACGTTCATGTCGACGAGGAACGTCTCAGGGTCGACGCCGTAGGAGACCGCGTTGTAGAGCTTGCCCGAGAAGTTGAGCTTCATGCCGTGGGTGAGGTGGCCACCGTGGCTCAGCTCGAGACCGAGGATGGTGTCGCCGGGGGTGGCGATGGCCGACAGGACGGCCGCGTTGGCCGTGGCGCCGGAGTGCGGCTGCACGTTCGCGTACTCGGCCTGGAAGAGGCTCTTCGCCCGCGCGATGGCCAGCTCTTCGGCCACGTCGACGAATTCGCAGCCACCGTAGTAGCGGCGGCCCGGGTAGCCCTCGGCGTACTTGTTCGTGAGAACGGAGCCCTGGGACTGCAGCACCGCGCGCGGCACGAAGTTCTCACTCGCGATCATCTCGAGCGTGTCGCGCTGGCGACCCAGTTCTTTTTCGAGGACCGCGAAGATCTCTGGATCGACGGTCTCGAGGGGCTCGTTGAACGAGGAAGGCGTGTGATCAGACAAGACTGGCTCCTAAACATGACAGAAACGGAATTATGTCGCCGCGCGAGCGACGGGGTGCAGCAGTATCCGGGTCGACCCAGGCGCGCGGCCGAATTCGTGTCAGTCGCTTCCCGATGGTGACCATCTGAACGCCAGTTGCGACACCGAGAAGCCTACATGAGGCATCCGGTAGAGTCATTGCTGCACGACGCGCCCCGAACACGAGGAGTAATGCCGTCATGGCCGCCCACCTCGACCCGCCCGGCCGGTCGATCGTCGACGCGTCGGATATGGACTTGGTCGAGTTGACCCGCAACGGAAACTCAGCCGCATTCGGCGAACTGTGGGTGCGGCACTCCAAGGCCGGCCACTCCGTGGCGCGAAGCCACCGCTTCGATGCCGACGACCTTCTCTCCGAGGCGTTCGCGCGCGTGTTCCAGGCCATCTCCGTGGGCGGCGGTCCGACGGCGGCGTTCCGCCCGTACCTCTTCACCACGATCCGAAACGTGTCGATGCAGTGGGCTCGCGCCAAGAGCGCAGACGCCAGCGAAGACCTCGACCTCATCGCCGACCCGTCGACCGAGGAGGAGGCATCACTCGCAGCGCTCGACAAGAGCCTGACCGTCAACGCGTTCCGCAGCCTTCCCACTCGCTGGCAGGAAGCGCTCTGGTACAGCGAGGTCGAACAGCTCTCGTCTCAGGAGATCTCTCCCCTGCTCGGCATGAAGGCGAACGCCGTCTCTGCGCTCACCTACCGCGCGCGAGAGGGACTGCGCCAAGCGTGGATCCAGGCGCATCTGCAGCGAACGACGGATCCCGAGTGCGCGGCGGCAATCGACAAACTCGGCTCATTCGCCCGTGGCACGCTCGGCCCCCGCGAGTCGAAGCGAGTACGCGGGCATCTCACGACGTGCACCTCGTGCACGATCGTCGCCGACGAAGCCCGACAGGTGGGTTCGCGACTCGCGCTCGTGCTGCTTCCCCTGGCGGCCGGAGTTTCCGGCGCGGCCGGGTTCCTCACCTGGTTGCAGGCGGGTAGCGGCGCTGCAAGCGGAATGGTCACCGCCGCATCCATGCCCTCGAGCGTCAGCAGCGATTCTGGCGGCGCGAGCAACGCCGGTGGCGTGGGTGGCGCGGCGGGAGTCGGCGCCGCCGGAATCATCGGCGGAATCGTCGGCGCGTTGGCGCTCACCGCGACGGTCGTCGGCGCCGTCACGCTCGGCCCGGGCCTGTGGAACGCTCCCCGCGAGTCGTCGGCTGAATCCAGCGCGGCGTCGAACGAGGAGTTCGGTGGCGACGCCGGCGGCGGCGGCGTCATCGCCGTGCCTCCCGGAGCCGAGCCCCAGCCGACGAGCGCCCCGGCTCCGACAGTCGATCCGGCGCCTTCGCCGATCGCCCCGGTCGCGCCGACACCGCCTCGTACGCCCGCCGCGTCCGCGCCCGAGGCGATCCCGCCCGCGGTTCCGACGGCGCCCATTATCGAGCCCACCGTGCCCTCGGTGGAGGTGCCGGTCCCCGGTCCCGAGCCGACTACACCCCCGGTCGACCCTCCGGTGGATCCTCCCGTTGACCCGGACCCCCAGATACCGGCCCTGACAAACGCAACCTTCGTGCCCAGCGTCGGCAACCGCCTGTACCCGTCAGCGGCCGGGATGGGTGCCAAGGCTGGAGCGCAGATCGACATCGTCGATCAGACTGGAGCCATCGTCGCCCAGACGACCGCGGACGACGACGGAGGCTGGTCGGTCTCGTCGACCGATTTTAGAGACACCGTCGCGGCCGGGTCCCACACGTTTTCCGTGCAGCAGACGGTGGATGGACTGACATCTGCCACGAGCGTGCCCACGCCTGTCACGCTCGAAGCCCCAGCAATCGATTCTCCGATCTCCGGCCACTTTTTTCCAGACGGCCAGTGGTCGATCACCCTCAGCGGTCAGCCCGAGGCGATGGTCGTCAACGAGATTCACCATCTCGACTCGGGTGACAAAATAAGCTCATTCCAGCACTACGTCCTCGACCCAAGCGGCGACTACACCAACTCGTACCCGAACGCAGCGCACTCGTACCGACTCTTTATTCGCTATGAAGACGCAGATGGCAACGTCGGCCCCGCCAGCGTCATCGAGTTCACGGTCTAAGCCGGGCTCGGGCGGCGGCCGCGGCGGGAGCGGAGTTCTGCCGCGATCAGGAGTGCGCCGGCCACCGCGAGCATGATGAGATAGGCGATCGGCAGCGAGTCGAGGCCCAGGCCGTCGAGCAGCGCGGCGCCCACGAGGGCACCGCCACCGATTCCGATGTTGAAGAACGTCGAGTAGACGGCGCTGGCCGTGTCTCGGATATCGACCGACGCGACGTGCAGCAGACGGGCGCCGAGAAGCGGCGGCAGGGTGCCGAAGACGAGGCCCCACAGCACGAACGCGGGCAGTGCGATCATCGGGTTGTTCGAGAAGACGGCCATGACTGAGACGGAGATGGCGGTCACAGCGACCCCGAGTACCAGGCCGAGCGTGGGACGACGCCCGAAGACGGTGCCGACAAGCAGCAGGCCGCCGGCGCCGGCGATTCCGTAGCTGGCGAGCAGCAGCCCCACATCGCGCGAATCGACCCCGAGTTCACCCGTGAGGTACGGCGCGATGAATGTGTAGAACGAGTAGTGGCCGATCATGACGACGGCGGCCAGCAGGCACAGCAGGGCCACGGCGGGAACCGTCGCATCCAGTTTGCGACGGCCCGACGGATGCCGTTCGGGCAGCGCCTGCGACTTGGCCGGCCGCTCTACCCGGGGCAGCAGCCACAGCATGAGGCCGGCGCCGATGATGCACAGCACCGCGATCGCCCCGAAGGCGCTGCGCCATCCGATCGCCTGGCCCAGGATGGTGCCCAGCGGAACCCCGAGCACGAACGCGAGGGTGCCGCCTCCCGTGGTGATCGCGACGGCCCGACCGAGCTGTTCTTTGGGAACGAGGTAACCCGAGTATGCGCCCATCACGGCCCAGAAGAGGCCGTGCGCCATGCCTCCCACGATGCGGGCGCCCACGAGAACCTCGAACGTGGGCGCGATCGCGGTGACCGCACTCGACAACGACACCACGATGAGCACGAGCACGATGAGCCGGTGCCGAGAGACGCTGCGGGTCAGGCGAGACAGGGGGATGCTCGTGAGCACCACCGCGAACGCGAACACCGATACGAGCAGACCGATCTGCGATTCACCCACTTCGAGCTCGATGCTCATCTCGGGAAGAAGGCCCGTGGGGAGCATCTCGGCGGTCACAGACAAGAAGACGGCCGATGCGAGCACCAGGAGACCGCCCCAGGGGAAGGGTCGTCCGGGATTGCCCGTCGGCACGATGGCGGTGGGAGAAGTGAACGGGTGAGTCACAGCGAGCGAACGAACCAAACTAACGAGAAAGGGCGAACAGAGGCGGCGTCACGCCAGCCTGACGAGGGCGGCATCGAAATAGAGCCCGCACATCGGGCACGACACCTCAAGAACCGATGACGACGTCGTACCTGCCCGGGGCCGAACGATATCCGTCGGCCACCCACTAGTGTAACGGGAGGCAGAACGAGACGAGAAGAGGCGAGGGCGTTGACGAGTTCCCACTGGGTATTGACCTTCGTCTGCGCAGACCGTCCGGGCATCGTGCACGCGGTCAGCGGCGCCGTCGTCGAATCCGGCGGAAACATCACCGAGAGCCAGCAGTTCTCGAGCGCAGACACCGGCCGTTTCTTCATGCGCCTCCAGGTCGAATCCGATGCCGATCGCTCCGTCTTCGAGCGCGCGCTCGCCCCGGTCATCGCGCGCTACGACATGCACTGGCAGCTCGACGTCGTCGGTCGACCCTTACGAACCCTCGTTCTCGGATCGACCGCCGCCCACTGCCTCAACGACCTGCTGTTCCGCCAGCGCGCGGGCCAGCTGGCAATCGACATCCCTCTTGTTCTGAGCAACCACCCCGTGCTCGCCGAACTCGCCGGCTTCTACGGCGTGGCCTTCGAGTCCCTGCCGGTGACGGATGCCGCGGGCAAGGCCGCGTTCGAGCGCCGGGTTCTCGAGGTCGTCGACCAGAACGACATCGAACTCGTCGTGCTGGCCCGCTACATGCAGATCCTCTCCCCCGAACTGTGCGCGGCTCTCGCCGGCCGGGCCATCAACATCCACCACTCTTTTCTGCCCGGATTCAAGGGCGCGAACCCCTACAAGCAGGCGCATGCGCGGGGTGTGAAGCTGATAGGCGCCACGGCCCACTTCGTGACCAGCGACCTCGACGAAGGGCCCATCATCGAGCAGAACGTCGTTCGAGTCGATCACTCGCGCACGGCATCCGAGCTCGTCTCGATCGGCCAAGACGAGGAGAGCCGAACGCTCACGCAGGCGGTCAAGTGGTTCTCGGAGCATCGGGTGCTGCAAGACGGCGCCCGCACGATCATCTTCCGCTGAGCTCGGTCGGTACGCTGGTGACCGTGAATCAGACAGAGACAGCCGCCGGCAGACTCGGCATCGCCGACGTGATCCGCTTCGTACTCGAACTGTTCGCGTTCGTCACCCTCGGCATCTGGGGGTTCGTCGCGTGGCCCGGGCCCTGGCTCAACGTCGTCCTCGGCATCGGCACGCCCCTGTTCGCGATCCTGCTGTGGGCGTTGTTCTGCTCGCCGCGCGCCGTCGTGCAACTCGATGCGTTCGGCAAGGCTCTGATCGAGATTCTCATCATGGGTTCCGCGGCCCTCGCCTGGCTGATGCTCGGGCAGCCGATTCTCGCGGTCGTCTTCGGCGTCGCCGCCGCCATCAGCGGCGTGATCTCCGGACGCCGAGAGCTCAGCTGATGCTGGTGCACGGCGCCCGAAAACTCGACGCAGACGGCATCGTCGACGACTTCTGGATGCTCGTGGTCGGCGACACGATCGCGACGACCGGCACGAGCGACGGCTGGCGGGCGCTGGCGCCATCGGTGGCCGCGGCAGACAGGATCGACGCCCGCGGCCACTGGCTGACTCCGGGATTCATCGATCTGCACGGCCATGGTGCCGGCGGCGCCTCCTATGACGACGGCGGAGAGGCGATCGGCGCGGCCCTGGCCGTGCACCGGGCGCACGGAACGACCCGGTCGGTGCTGAGCCTGGTCGCGAATCCTCTCGACCAGCTGGTCGGCAGCCTTCGCGTCATCGCCGAACTGGCCTCGAGCGATCCGCTCATCCTGGGATCTCACCTCGAGGGACCGTTCCTCTCGCCGCTGCACCGCGGCGCACACGAATTGGTGCACCTCGTTGCACCCGAGCCTGCCGCTGTCGAGGCGCTGCTGCAGGCATCCGCCGGCACGCTCAGGCAGATCACAGTGGCCCCCGAACTGCCCGACGCCCTCGACGCGATCGACCGCCTCGTCGCCGCGGGCGTCGTCGTCGCCATCGGGCACACGGATGCCGGGCTCGACCTCGCGAAGCAGGCCTTCGACCGCGGCGCCACTGTTCTGACCCACGCCTTCAACGCCATGCGCGGCATCCACCACCGCGCGCCCGGGCCCGTTGTCGCGGCACTCGACGATCCCCGGGTCGCCCTGGAACTCATCCTCGACGGCGTGCACGTGCATGCCGAAGTCGTTCGCCTCAGTTTTCTGGCCGCCCCTCATCGCATCGTCTTCGTCAGCGACGCCATGGCGGCCACGGGTGCCCGAGACGGCCAGTACACGCTCGGGTCGCTCGACGTGACCGTGACGCACGGCGAGGCCCTCCTCAGCGGCACCGAGACCCTCGCCGGATCGACCCTCACCCAAGACGCGGCGCTGCGCAACGCGATCGAACTCGCGCGAATCGACCCGGTGCTCGCCGTGCGCGCGCTCACGGCCAGCCCGGCCCGGGCGCTCGGGCTCGACGGGCGGCTGGGCTATCTGCGGCCCGGCTACGCCGCCGACGCTGTTCTGCTCGACGAGCAGTGGCGCGCGACGTCGGTGTTCGCGAACGGCACCCGCCTAGTGTGAGTCGCCCTGGAGTGAGCCGCTAGAGGCCCTGCCAGCGCGGCTTGTTCGCCCAGGCGTAACGGTAGTAGTCCGCGCGGGCGAGACCCGATGCGGCGGCCTCGTCGACGAGCACGGTGACCCTCGGATGCAGCTGGATGGCCGAGGCGGGAACGCTCGCCGAGAGCGCCCCCTCGACCGCATTCGCGAGCGCCGCGGCCTTGCTCTCTCCGAAGGCCAGCAGCAGCAGATGCCGCGCACGTAGGATCGTTCCGAGCCCCTGGGTGACGCAGTGCATCGGAACCTCGCCCGCCGAATCGAAGAACCGCGCGTTGTCGTGCCGCGTCTGTTCGGTCAGCGTCTTCACCCGGGTGAGCGAGGCGAACGACGATCCTGGCTCGTTGAAACCGATGTGCCCGTCGGTGCCGATGCCCAGCACCTGCAGGTCGATTCCCCCCGCCGCCTCGATCGCGGCTTCGTACCGCGCACCGGCCGTCTCGATGCCCTCGAGGCTCCCGTCGGGCACGCGAACTGCGCCGCCGTCGAGGCCCAGCGGCTCGACGGCCTCGCGAAGGAGGACTGAGGCGTAGCTCTGCGGGTGACCCCGCTCCAGTCCGACGTACTCGTCGAGCGCGAACGCGCGAACGCGCGAGAGGTCGAGGCCTGCCGCCACCCGACGCTGCAACGCGCGGTAGAGGGGCAGCGGCGTCGACCCGGTGGCGAGGCCCAGCACGGCGTCGGGTTTTTCTGCGACGAGCGCCTGCACGGCGTCGGCCCCGAGCTGCGCCGCCGCCGCGGCAGACTCGGTGATGACGATCTCGGCCACGTCAGAGCTCTCCCACCGGGGCCAGCGAACGGCCGACGAGCGCGGCCCCGACTGCCGCGACCGGAAAGTCGTCGGGCACGAACCGAACCCGGCCCGGCAGGTCGAGCGACGCGAGAAACGGCGAGTCGCGAGCCCACGCATCCAGCACCGACCGCACCTCGTCGAGCAGCAGCTGGCCGAGGTGGCTGAGCCCTCCCCCGACGACGACGACCTCGACGTCGACGGTCAGCACGAGAATGCGCACGGCCGCCGCCACATTCTCGACGAGCGCGAGTCGGATCGCCTGTGCCCTCGCGTTTCCGGCGCGAGCGGCCTCGAGCAGCGAGAGCACCGGTATCTGCTCGTCGCTCGGCCACTGCCGGGCGATGGCGGAGCCCGATGCGACCGTCTCGAGGCACCCTCGTTGGCCGCACGGGCAGAGCACTCCCAGCGGGTCGACGGGAATGTGACCGATCTCGCCGGCGGTTCCCCGCGACCCGCGCCAGAGTTCACCGTTCAGGACGAGTCCCGCAGCGAGACCGGTGCCGAGGTTCAGGTACGCCATGGAGTGCTGCTCGAGGGTGGCCTCACGAGGCGGGAACATCAACTGGAAGGCGCCGAGAGCGGCCGCCTTCACATCGTTCTCGACCCGCACGTCGACGGCCAGCCTGGCCTCGAGGGCAGCGGCGAGGTCGAGCTCCTCGACGCCGAGGTTCACCGCGTGCGAGACCACGCCCGTCGTCGTGTCGACCGTGCCCGGAATGCCTATGCCGATGCTCGAGAACGCCCGCATGGGCGTGAGCGTGCGCTCCGCGAGCTGCTCGATCGCCGAGACGGCGGTGTCGACAACGGCCTGGGCGCCGAATCCCGTCGGCAGCCTGAGCCGTGCCACGATCTCGCTTCGTTCGTCGATGGCGACGGCGTCGGTCTTCGTGCCGCCGATGTCTATTCCGAGCCTCATCGGCTGTCTCCATTCACGGGTGCGGCACACGCCGCGTCGATCATGCGCCGAAGGGCGAGGCCGACGATGCGGGATGCGCCGAAAGTCGCGATGTCCGCGTAGCGGCGATCGTCACCCGGCCAGCCCATGTCGACGACGACGACCGCCGGATGGCGCCCGCGTACCTCGTCGATCATGTGTGTCACCCAGGGGTGTCGATGGTTGTCGCGACCGATCACGATCACTGGTCGATCAGCATCGAGCGCCCGCACGTCGACCGGGTTCGAGGCGGTGAGGCCGACGGTCTCGAGAGTCAGGCCGGAGGAGAAGGGTCCCCACGGCGAGTTGCCCACCGCGATGTTGGCCTCTGTGTCTATCCGGACGACCACGGGGCTCGACGCGGCGGCGAGAAACCGCGCTGCGTCGGGCGACACCTCGAAGGCGTCCGCGAGCGAGGGATACGCCGGGAAATCCACGTCGGGTTCGAGCCCCGGCGCGGCAAGCGTTGCACGAGTCTCACGTAGTTCGTGTGCGAGGGCGCGAACCCGGCCCGCCGCATCCGATAGCCGTGCCGGCTCGAGATCGCCCCGCTGCAAAGCGGCGTCGACCTCTGCGACGATGTCTTCGAGCTGGCTGCGGGTGTTCCTCGTGCCGATGCAGAGCAGGTCGCATCCGGCCGCCAGCGCGCGGGCAGCCGCGACCGCAATACCCGTCTGAGCGCTCGCTCCGGCCATGTCGAGGGCGTCGGAGACGATCACTCCCTCGAATTTCAGCTCGTCGCGCAGGATGCCGCCCAGGATTTCGCGAGAGAAGGTTGCGGGATTCACCGCATCGACGCGGGGAAGCAGGATGTGGCTCGTCATGACGGTTGCCGCGCCCGCCTCGATCGCCGCCCTGAACGGTTCGAGCTCGCGCCCTCGAAGTCGCTGATGCGCCAAATCGACGACGGGAAGCGCGAGATGCGAGTCCTGGCTCGTGTCTCCGTGGCCGGGAAAGTGCTTGATGCCGGCCGCGACTCCCTGCGACTGCAGGCCCCGCGTCCACGCGGCGCCGTGTCGCGAGACGAGGTCGGTCGCGGCGCCGAAGCTGCGCACCCCGATGACCGGATTGTCCGAATTCGAATTGATGTCGACATCCGGTGCGAAATCGAGGTTCACGCCCACCGCGCGCAACTCGGCGCCGACTCGTCGGCCCACTGCACACGTCAGCGTTTCGTCGTCGATGCGCCCCAGCAGCGCGTTGCCCGCAAAGGGCGAGCCGACATCGGCGTAGAGTCGCGTCACATCGCCGCCCTCCTCGTCGATGGCGATGAGCGCCGCCGGGTTCGCGGCTCGGATGTCGGCGGTCAGTCGCCGCAGCTGCTCGCCCGACGAGACGTTCTCGCCGAACAGGCACACGCCGGCCAGGCCCTCCGCCAGCAGGGCGCGCAGCCAGTCGGGAAGCTCGGTGCCCACGAAGCCGGGGAGCAGGGTCTGGAGGATGTCCTGCCGGGTCATCCCTTCACCGCCCCGCTCACGAGCCCGCCCGTCATGCGGCCCTGCACCACCAGGAAGAAGATGACGACGGGAATCGCCATCAGCGTCGAGCCGGCCATGATCGCAGCCCAGTTGGTCGTGCCGGTGGACACCTGGAAAGTGCGCAGCCACACGGGCAGGGTCATCATCTCGGGCCTCGAGTTCACGACGAGGGCGAGCAGAAACTCGTTCCATGCCTGGATGAAACCGAAGACGCCCGTGGCGACGAGGCCCGGCGCCAAAAGGGGGAAGGTGATCTTCCAGAACGCCCCCGTGCGCGAGCATCCGTCGATCATCGCCGCCTCCTCGAGTTCGATCGGGATGCCGTTCACGAAGCCGCGCAGGGTCCAGATCGTGAACGGAAGAACCGTGGCCACGTAGACGAGCGTGAGCCCGGCGATCGTGTTCAGCAGGCTCCAGCTGTCGAGCACCCGGTAGGTCGACACGATCATGGCCTCTGCGGGGATCATCTGGATGATGAGGATCGCGAGAATGAACCCTCTGCGGCTGCGGAACCTGAACCGGGTGACCGCGAGAGACGCCAGGAAAGCGAACACCAAAGCGATGACCACCGTCGAGATAGTCACCATCAACGAGTTTCCGAGGGCGGGCATGAAGTCCGAGCGGGTCGTGTCGAACAGCACCGTCTCGTAGTTGCGCAGCGTGAAGTTCGCGGGCACGAAGTTGGGCACGACCGAGCGGATCTGGTTGTTCGGTTGCAGGGAGGTGTTGATCATCCAGTAGACGGGAAAGACCGAGAAGATGAAGACGATCACCGCCACTATTCCGAGGGCGACGCTGGTCAGGCGGGTGCGGGTCATAGCTCTTCGTCCTTGATGCTCTGGCGCACGTAGTACAGGGAGATGGCCATCATGATGACGACCATGATCACGGCGATCGCCCCGCCGGCTCCGTAGTCGCCGGTGCCGAGTGACGTCTGGTAGATGTAGACGCCCAGTGTGGAGGTCTGGTCTCGAATTCCGCCGATGCCCTGCAGGGCGTAGATCTGGGTGAACACACGAAGGTCCCAGATCACCTGCAGCACGGTGACCACGATGAAGATCGATTTGAGGTACGGAAACGTCACGAGCAGGAACCGTTTCGCTCCGTTCGCTCCGTCGAGCTGGGCAGCCTCGAGCACCTCCTCGGGCACCTGGGTCAGCCCGGCGTAGATCGTAAAGGCGACGAAGGGCACCGACTGCCAGGTGATGATGATGGTCGCCACCAGAAAGAAGCTGAGCGGATTGCTCAGCCACGAGTTGCCGTGCAGGTCTTGGCCGGTGACCATGCCGAGAACGTAGTTGACGACGCCGTACTGGGTGTCGAACATCCACCCCCATACGATCACCGCGGTGAGCGCCGGCATGGCCCAGGCGAGCAGCAGCCCCACCGAGACCAGAAGTTTGAAGCCCTTGTTCAACTTACCGAGAAGCAGCGCGATGAGGGTTCCGATCAGCATGGTGACCACCACGTTCACGGCGGCGAACGCCACGCTGCGGGCCAGCACTGCCCAGAATTGCGCGTCGGTGAGAACACGCACGTAGTTGTCGAAGCCGATGAACGGCGCTTCCTTGCCGAAGACCTGCTCGCGGCCGAACTCCTGGAACGACATGATGATCAGCTGCAGCAGCGGATACCCGATGACGACGATCAGGATGATCGACGAGGGGATCAACAGGATCGCCGGGGCCATCCTCGATGCAGCTCTGCGGCGTCGCGGACGGCGCGACGGTTCGGGCGGCACCGGCGCCACCTGCCGTGATCCGTCGATACCACCGGGCGCGACCTCGAGGGCCAGACTGCGGGTCGTCATACGAGTTGCTCCTACTACGATCGAAGAGTGCTGCGAGGTCCCTTTTCCTAGGGCGATCCCTGCATTGGGCTGGTGGTGGCCGGCGTTCGCGCGTCGACCACCACCTTTTTCTGCGGGGCTCTAGCCGGCGAGGATGTCGTCGATCTTCGCGTCGACCTCCGTGGCCAGCTTCGTCACGTCGCCGCCCTGGCCGATCTTCACGAAGAAGTCCTGCAGTACTCCAGCGGCCTCGACGTCGGCCCACTTCGGGCTGGCCGGCGTGAGCTTCGCATTCGCCGCGGCGGATGCGATGGCCTGGGCGACCTCATCGGTTCCGACCGTCTCGGCGAGCGACACCTTGGCCGGCACGAGGCCGGCCTTGCCGAGGATCGTCTGGTACTCGTCGCTCAGCATGATCTCGAGCGCTGCGGTCGCGAGCTCGGGATGGGCGCTCTTGGCTGCGATGGCGATGTTGGAGCCACCCGCGAACACCTGGGCAGCGCCGCCATCGGCACCGGGAAGCGCGAAGACCCCGAGGTTCGACTCCTGGTCGGGGCAGCCGGGAGCCTCGGCGTCGAGAGGCGCGAGAATCGACCCCTTGAGCCAGCTGGGAGCGGAGAGCTGAGCGACTTCACCCGCACAGAACGGCACCTCGGGGCTCGTTTCGTTGCCGTCTTTCGGAGCGGACGACGCGGTGCTCATCACGTCTTGGATCATCGTCAGGCCCGCGATCGACTCGGGGCTCGACAGCGACGCCTTCCACGAATCGCCGTCCTCCACCGCGATGTCACCGCCGGTCTCCCAGATGTAGGGAAGGGCGTTGTACCAGTCCTGGCCCGGGAAGTAGATTCCCGAGACCCCGGGGTTGGCCGCCGCGAGGGCCTTGCCGTTCGCCACGTACTCGTCGAGCGTCGTCGGCACGCTCAGGCCGGCCGCGGCGTACAGGTCTTTCTTGTAGAAGACCAGCCGAGCACCCGAGTAGTACGGGGCGGCGTAGAAGCTGCCGTCGTAGGAGCCTGCTTCGACGAAACCGGGAAGCAGGTCGTCGCCGCCGAGCTCCTCGTACTTGTCGCTCAGATCGAGGAAGGCACCCGCCGAGGTGAAAGCCGCCGCCTGGGTGTTGCCCACCTCGACCACGTCGGGACTGTCGCTGCCCGACAGGTTCGTCGTGAGCTTGTCGACGAGTCCGGTCCAGGCCTGCTCCTCGATCGTGAGCGTCGAGCCGGGGTTCTCTTCTTCGAACGTCGTCTTCAGGTACTCACGCGCCTCGTCGGGAGTGTCCGTGCCGACGAGCCAGACGCGGATGTCGGCCCCCTCTGCACCGTCATCCGACGCACCCGACGACCCGGAGCATCCGGATAGGGCCAGGGCTGCGGCCATGCCGATGCCGATTGCGGCCAGTGTCTTCTTCCTCATTGTCTTGTCCTTTTCCTAGGGCTGATGTGAATGCGCGGCCTGCGGCGGGCACCGACGGCCGTGGTGGTGCTGGGCTCGACTACGACACCCCGAGGGAGTCGGAGAGAACCATGACGGCCGCACCCCGCAGAACTATGTCCTGCCCGAGCGCGGTCATCCGCAGCGTCAGAAAGCCATGGAACTCGGCCATCGTCCTGCTGCGGAGCGTCTCGATGGTCGCCTGGGCGAGCACACCGTCGAGAAGTTCTGTGGGGCCACTGAGGATGATCTCGCTCAGGTTCAGCGCGCCGACCACCGGCGCCAGGGCGATGCCGAGCCGTTGGCCGGCCTCGGCAAGCGTCTCGTCTCGATCTTCCGGGGCGCTGCGGCCCAGTTTCGCCGTGAGATTCGGGATGCTGAGCCACGTCTCGAGGCACCCCACCTTGCCGCACACGCAGGTCGCTCCCCCATCGGTTCCCACGACGACGTGGCCGATCTCGCCCGCGGCGAAGCGTGATCCGAAAAGCGGGATGCCTCCGAGGAGGAGCCCGGCGCCGACACCGTGGCCGACTTTGACCAGCATCGCGTCGCTGTCCGCGTCGCCGAAACTGTGCTCCGCCAAAACGGCGGCGTTCGCGTCGTTGGCCACGATGACGGCCACACCGAACTCGTCGGCGAGAGTCTGCTGCAGGGGCACATCCACCCAGCCGAGGTTCGGCGCTGCACGCACGACCCCGCCCAGGTCGACGACCCCGGGCGAGCCCACTCCGATGCCGAGAAGGGGCGCCGTCGCAGCCTCGACGAGTCGACGGGTCAGGTCGACGACGAGCGCCAGGGCAGTCTCGCCGACGCCGTGTTCCAGAGCGATTTCGGCTCGCGCGAGGATGGTGCCGTCGAGGTCGAGCACGGCGCCTCGGAAGACGGCGTGCTCCGACAGGTCGAGACCGATGATCTGAAATCCGCTGCGGTTGAGATCGATCAGCGTCGCCGGTTTTCCCGGGCGCGTGTCCTCACGCTGCCCGAGTTCGAGCACGAGACCATCGACCATGAGCTCCGCCACCAGGGCCGACACGGTCACACGGGTGAGGCCCGTCACCCGGGCGATGTCGGCGCGGCTCTGGGTGCCGGTGCGGTAGAGCGTCTGCAGGACCAGCGAGAGATTGTGGCCTCGGGCGTCGCCGGGCACGATCTTGCCGTTGGGCCGAAGGGCCCTCCCCTGCGCGAGACCCTGGTGCGCTCGCGGCGGGTACGCCGACGCGGAACGGGAAGAGCCTCGCTGCACTTCCGATGCAGTCATGTTTGTTAGTAAAGCTTACGAACAAACAGGAGACAAGACTTTTATCGCATGATCCGCAATGTTTACGGGGTCGTAACAATCGAATGCGAGCAGACTCTTTCACCGACGACGAGGCGCCCCGCACCCGAAAGGGTATGGGGCGCCTCTTCTTCTGCGGCTGCGGGAGTTCAGGCCAGCCGGGCAGCCAGGTTCTTGTCGAGCGTGTCGAGGAACTCCTCCGTGGTCTCCCACTTCTGCTCGGGCCCGACGAGTAGCGCCAGGTCTTTCGTCATGTGACCCGCTTCGACGCTCGTGATGACCACGTCTTCGAGCGTCTGGGCGAACTCGGCCAGCGCCGGGTTGTCATCGAGCTTCGCGCGGTGCGAGAGGCCGCGAGTCCAGGCGTAGATCGACGCGATCGGGTTCGTCGACGTGGGCTTGCCCTGCTGGTGCATGCGGTAGTGACGCGTCACCGTTCCGTGCGCCGCCTCGGCCTCGACGACCGATCCGTCGGGAACGCTGAGAACGCTCGTCATCAGTCCGAGAGAGCCGAAGCCCTGGGCCACGGTGTCGCTCTGCACGTCTCCGTCGTAGTTCTTGCAGGCCCACACGTAGCCGCCCTCCCACTTCATGGCAGAGGCGACCATGTCGTCGATGAGGCGGTGCTCGTAGGTGAGGCCGGCCGCGTCGAACTTCTCCTTGAACTCGGCCTCGAAGATCTCCTCGAAGATGTCTTTGAATCGGCCGTCGTACGCTTTGAGGATCGTGTTCTTCGTCGACAGATAGACCGGGTAGTTGCGGCTGAGGCCGTAGTTGAGGCTCGAGCGCGCGAAGTCGCGGATCGACGCATCCTGGTTGTACTGAACCTGGGCGATGCCGTCGTCGGGGGCGTCGTAGACCTCGAACTTCATCGGCTCGGAACCGTCTTCGGGGGTGAACTCGACCGTGAGCTTGCCCTTGCCCTTGAAGACGAAGTCGGTGGCGCGGTACTGGTCGCCGAACGCGTGACGCCCGATGATGATCGGCTTGTTCCATCCCGGTACCAGGCGCGGGATGTTCGAGATGATGATCGGCTCGCGAAAGATGACGCCCCCGAGGATGTTGCGGATCGTGCCGTTCGGCGACTTCCACATCTTCTTCAGGCCGAATTCTTCGACCCGCGCCTCGTCGGGCGTGATCGTGGCGCATTTCACGCCGACGCCGTGCTTCTGGATGGCATGGGCCGCGTGGATCGTGACCTGGTCGTCGGTCGCGTCGCGGTTCTCGATGCCGAGGTCGTAGTAGTCGAGGTCGATATCGAGGTAGGGGTGGATCAGGGTGTCCTTGATCGCCTGCCAGATGATTCGTGTCATCTCGTCGCCGTCGAGTTCGACGACGGTTCCTTCAACTCTGATCTTGGACAACGGCCACTCCTTCACGTGTTTTCGGACTGTTGATCAGCTTAGCCGCTCGCCCAGATATCTCTACGTCGAGATAAAACTAGCGGGCGGGTGCGAGGCGGGCTAGCCTTGGCCCATGGGTGAACTGAGACTGGTTGAGTTGTCGGCGAGCAACATCGTGGCGGCGAACACCCTCACGTTGAAGCCCGGTCAAGAGCAGTACGTCGCCCCCGTTTCGCACTCCATCGCAGAGGCCTACGTCAACCCGGTCACCGCGTGGCCCCGCGTCGTCCTCGACGACGACGAGGTAGTCGGTTTCATCCAAGGAAACTTCGACCCCGACAGCGACCACGAAGAGTTCAAGGGCTGCATCTGGAGCATCAACGTGGCGGCCGCAGCGCAGGGCAGAGGCGTCGGACGGTTCGCTGTGCTGTCGCTGGCAGACGAGGCGCGCAACCGCGGCTACGACCGCATCACCGTCATGTTCGAACCCGGCGAAGATGGCCCCGAGGCTTTCTTCTACCGGCTCGGCTTCTCCGGCATCGGAGAAACGCAATACGGCGAGACCATCGCCGCGCTCTCCCTCTGAGCGCTGATCGGTGGCACGATCGACCGCGCCCGGTCACGAGTTCGCGCTCGATGTGCTCGACCTGGTCGACTCGATTCCGCCGGGCAGGGTGCTCAGTTACGGTGACGTCGCAGCCATGCTCGGCTCCCGTGCTTCGCGGGCCGTCGGCACGATCCTGCGGCACTCCGGAGCAGGCCACTCGTGGTGGCGGGTACTCCGGGCCGGCGGACATCCACCCCGGGGAAACGAGGCCCGGGCTCACGCATACTACGTCGCCGAGGCGACCCCGCTCGTGCGCACGTCGACAGGGTGCGGGTATCGGGTCGACTACGCTGTAGCACGGTGGATTCCGACGGAAGCCCCGACTACAGCCCTGCAAGCCAACGAAAAGGAGCAGCAGTGAAGCGTCGTCTGCTGGGTGCCGCCCCCATCCTCGCGGTCACCGCGCTCCTTTCGGGATGCACGTTGGCGAACGCAATAAACCCGCCCATCGAGAGTGCGATCTATGCCACCCAGCCCGAGGCTGCAGGCGCGACGAGCACCGTCGCACTGCCCGACTTCGTGCAGGGCGACGCCACCACGATCCGCATCAAGACCGACACGGCAGACAACACCAAGATTCTCGGATACAGCATCCCGGCCCCCCTTGCCGCTCCGATCGGCGCAGAGTGCGCCAGTGCCAGCACACCCCGCCTCGACGACACCTGGTGGGTCGAGTCCCTTCCCACAGATGCCGCCATCACCTGTTCGGGCGCGTGGCACATCTACGTCGCCGGGCAGACCGTCTTCGCCTGGACACCGTAGCGTCGCCCTCTCACGCGAGTGATTCGCGCCAGGAGGCGTGGAGCGTCGCGAATCGACCCGTTCCGGCGATGAGCTCAGCGGGCGTTCCATCTTCGACGATCCGGCCGTGCTCCATGACCAGCACCCGGTCGGCGATGGCGACGGTCGACAGCCGGTGCGCGATGATGATGGCCGTACGATCGGCGAGCAGGGTCTGCAGCGCGTCCTGTACGAGGCGCTCGCTCGGAATGTCGAGCGATGCTGTGGCCTCGTCGAGGATGAGCACGGCGGGGTCGGCCAGAAACGCGCGCGCGAACGAGATCAACTGCCGCTGGCCGGCGGAGACACGCCCTCCCCGCTTGTTCACATCGGTTTCATAGCCGTTGGGCAGGCCCTCGATGAACGCGTGGGCCCCCACCGACCTCGCCGCGACCACGATCTCGTCGAACGTCGCGTCGGGCTTGCCGATCGCGATGTTGTCGGCGACCGTGCCCGAGAAGAGATAGGCCTCCTGGGTGACCATCACGACGGCTCGACGCAGGTCTTTCGGATGCAGGGAGCGCAGGTCGACGCCGTCGAGTGCCACCTCCCCGGTGGTCGGGTCGTAGAACCGCGATACCAGCTTCGCGAGAGTCGATTTGCCCGCGCCGGTCGAACCCACCAGCGCAATCGTCTGCCCAGCGGGAATGTCGAGATCGAAGCTCGGCAGGATGACACGGTCGCCGGAATACGCGAACTCGACGTCGGAGAACCGCACATGCCCCTTCGAGGTCCAGAGATCGATCGGACGCGTCGGATCCGGAACGCTGGGGCGCTCCTCGAGCACCCCCGAGATCTTCTCGAGGGCTGCGGCGGCCGACTGGTAGGAGTTGTAGAACATCGCCATGTCCTCCATCGGGTCGAAGAATCGACGGGTGTAGAGCACGACCGCGAGCAGCGCCCCCACCGCGAGCTGACCGTCGAAGACACGGAGACCTCCCACGAGCAGCACGATCGCGACGGTCACGTTGCCGATCAGCACGAGGCCGGGGTTGTAGATACCGAAGAGCCGGATGACCCGCGCGTTGGCGTCGCGATACTCCTCGACCAGCTTGCCGAAGTCGTGCTCGTTGCGCGAAAAGGTGCGGAACGCCTTGACCGCGCGGATGCCCGTCATCGTCTCGACGAATTTGACGATGACGTTGGCCGACGCCGTACGGGTCTGCCGGAACACGCGCTGCGAGCGGCGCTGGAACCATCTCGTGAGAATTGCGAGCGGCACCAGGGACACGATGAGGACCAAGGCGCTCAGGGGATCGACGAGCAGCAGCGCCACTCCCACGAAGGCCATGTAGAGCACTCCCTGCACCAGGTTGTTGATTCCCGAGTCGAGCAGTTCGCGGATCGAATCGAGGTCGCTGGTCTGACGCGAGATGATGCGTCCCGAGGTATAGCTCTCGTGAAACTCCAGGCTGAGACGCTGGGTCTGGAGGAAGACCCGGCGCCGCAGGTCGAGCAGCACGGCCTGGCTGATGCGTGCCGAGAGAACCGTGAACCACGCCACGAGTGCCGCGCCGATCACGCCCGTCGCGAGGTACGCGGCACCCGCGAGCGCCAGCGGCATCCAGTCGTTTTCGCTCAGGGCGGGCAGACCCCGATCGATGCCGAAGGCGATCAGGGCGGGCCCTGCCACCTGGGCGGCGGTCGACACGACGATCACGATGATGCCGACGATCAGTCGAGCCCGGAGAGGCTGCAGCAGCGATCCCAGAAGACGGATGCTGCGGGCCCGGATCTGGCGACTCTCGGCGCGCGAGAAGTCGTCGCGCTCTTCGCCACGGGTACCGGTCACACTGGACTGACTCATGAGGGGATCTCCGTGGCGACTGGCGCGGCTGTCGAGTTCGTGGGCTGGTCGTCGAGGCTCGATATGACGAACCGGTAGTGCTCGTTGTTCGCGATGAGCTCGCTATGGGTGCCCACAGCCGTGATGCGTCCGTCTTGCATCAGCGCAACTCGATCGGCGAGCGAGACCGTAGACGGCCGGTGCGCCACGATCAGGGCTGTGGTCGACGCGAGCACCCGGCGAAGCGCGGCCTCGACCAACTGCTCGGTCGTCACGTCGAGGGCGGAGAGCGGATCGTCGAGCACCAGAACCGACGGACGGGCGGCGACCGCCCGGGCGAGCGCCAGCCGCTGGCGTTGGCCGCCCGAGAGGCTCAGCCCCTCTTCTCCCACGCGGGTGTCGAGCCCGTTCGGCAGGTCGAAGACGAACTGCGCCTGCGCGACGTCGAGCGCCTCGGCGAGGTCGGCCTCCGTCGCATCCGGTCGGCCCAGCAGCACGTTCTCGCGAACCGTCGCCGAGAACAGCGTCGCATCTTCGAAGGCCATCGCTATGTGACCCCTGAGTTCGTCGAGCGCGAGATCCCGCACGTCGATTCCGTCGAGCGTCACGGCACCCCCCGTGACGTCGTAGAGGCGCGCCGGAAGGGCGGTGAGGGTGGTCTTGCCTGAACCGGTGAGGCCTACGAGGGCCATCGTCTCGCCCGGCTCGATCACGAGGTCGATGCCGTCGAGCAGGTCGGCAAAGCGAGCCGGTGAGTCTTGATAGCGAAAATGAGCGTTCGTGAAGACGAGCCGGCCCCGAGGATCGAGGATCGTCTGGGGCGTGGACGGGTCGACGATGGTGTCGACCTCGTCCATGACCTCGAAGAAGCGATCGGTCGCCGTCTTGGCGTCGATCGTCATGGCGAGAAAGAACCCCATCGACTGAATCGGAAAGAGCAGCACTGTGCCGGTGGCGAAGAAGGCCACCAGCTCACCGACGCTGGACTGCCCGGACCGGGCGAGCCACACGCCGACCACCAGGGCGACTGCGAATGCGACGTCGGGCACGAGCAGAAGCCAGAGCCAGATGCCCGCGACGGCACGCGCCTTCTCGAGCTCGGTGCCCTGCAACTGCTCTGCCTGCGTCTCGAAGCGTTTCAGCGCGTGCGAGCCACGGCCGAAGGCTTTCAGCACCCGGATGCCGTGGACACTCTCCTCGACCGCCGTGGCCAGGTCGCCCTGCTGATCCTGCCCCCGACGGGCCGCGAGGGAGTATCGCTTCTCGAACGCGTAGCCGTAGACGAGCACGGGAATCGACGCGACGACGAAGATCGATCCGAGCACCCAGTTGAGCGAGACGAGGATGACGAACCCGATTCCGAGCGTCAGTGTATTCACGATGAGGATCACGAAGCCGAAGGCCATCCATCGACGGATCAGGTTGAGATCGCCGATCGCGCGCGACAGCAGCTGACCGCTTGGCCACCGATCGTGGAAGGCGACGGGCAGACGCTGCAGCTGGCTATAGAGGCTGTTGCGCATGTGCGCCTCGACGTGCGTTCCGGGGGTCAGCACCAGCCAGCGTCGAAGTGCGATCAGCGCCGCTTCGGCAACGCCCAGCGCCAGCACGAGGCCGACCGAGAACCAGACGAGCGACACGTCGGTTCCCGTGAGCGGCCCGTCGACGAGCCACTGCAGCACCTGGGGAATCGCCAATGCCACGAGGCTCGCCAGCAGAGACGCCACGATCGCAACGTAGATGCGCGGCATCGCCGGCTTCGCGTAGCGGTACAACCGGCCCAAAGAGGCCAGGGTGGACGGGGGTGCGGGCGTGAACACGGAGAAACCTCGAGAACAGGGGGGTGGGGATCCACCCGGATCCGGGCAGCCTTCTAAGCTACTCCCGACTGCCGCCGCTGCGCAACGCGCTACGCGCCGGTCAGCGCACGCGAACCGAGAGGCAGGTCACGCAGGCCTCGAGCTTCTCGAACTCCGTGATATCGACGGCGATCACCCGATAGCCGAGGCTCTCGATGAGTTGCGCCGACTCTGGGGCGGCGGAAGACATCAGCACGGTGTCGTCGGAAAGCACGACGACGTGCGCTCCGGCCTCTTCGGGCACGGCGAGAAAACGGTCGAAGATCTTCGGGTCGTCGACGACCGGCGGATATCCGATGACCGTGCCGTCGGGAAGGGCCGTGACCGCACTCTTCAGGTGCAGAACCTTCGAGGTCGGCACGGCGATCACGGTGTAGCCGAGCGGGGCCAGAATGTGACGGAGCTGCCGAATGCCTTCGGCGTTCGTGCGTCCGCCACGCCCCACGTAGACACGCTTCTCGATCTTCAGCACGTCTCCCCCGTCGAGGGTGCCCGGCTGCACGATTCGCGTGACATCGAGGCCGAGCGAGCGCACGCTCTTCTCCACGTCGACGATCTCGGCTATGCGGGTCGGCGCCGCGGGGCTCGCGAGCACGGCGAGTCGGCCGAACATCACGACGGAGTCCTCGACGAAGACCGAATCGGCCAGTTCTGAGGCGCGCTCGACCTCGACCGGCCTCCATCCCGCCCCGATCAGCGTCGCGACGTACGATTCCCACTGCTCGTCGGCGAGCTGCGGATCGACCTCGGCTCGCTCCAGGTGAGTGACGATGCCCTCTGCGAGGTTGGAGGATGGCCGCCGCACCAGAACCGTTCCCGACGCCGTGCGCGGCGGCGCCTCAGACCGACTGAGCGCCGAATACACGCGACGACCGAGCGTGGCCGTGGCCACGGTCGCCGTGAGGAGGAAGATCAGGTTGATGTTTCCCAGGGTGCTGAGAACGTAGGCGATCACCCTGGGGTCGAGCGCGTTGCCCTGGGCGAGGGTCTGGATGCCGGTGCCCACGACTGCGGCGACCACGCCGGACACCAGTCCCGCGATGGCCGCCGTATACCAGCGCGACAGGCGGGTCGTGAGGGCGAACACGAACACCAGCACGAGCAGCAGCAGCGTCGACGGCACGAAGAAGTTGTTGATCTGCAGCAGCACGATCGACTGCGGGTCACTGCCGACGAAGAACGAGAGCATGGTGGCCAGGTGCGTGATGGCGGCGATGAGCAACGCAGCCACAACGGAGGCCACGATCGGCCGCGGTCGGAAGAAATCCATGGGCGCGACCCTACTTCTGCTTTCTGTGCGCATGACGAACGCCTCTAGTGAAAGAAGTGCCGTTCACCTGTGAAATACAGGGTGACGCCCGCCGCCTGGGCCGCCTCGATGACTTCGGCGTCGCGAACCGATCCTCCCGGTTGAACGACCGCGGTCACTCCGGCATCGATCAGAACCTGCAGTCCGTCGGCGAACGGAAAGAATGCGTCGGATGCCGCAACCGAACCCGCGGCCCGGTCTCCCGCGCGGGTGACCGCGAGGTGGCACGAATCGACCCGGTTGACCTGGCCCATGCCGACGCCGACGGATGCCCCGCCCGACGCGAGCAGGATCGCGTTGGACTTGACGGAACGGCAGGCCTTCCACGCGAACTCGAGATCGGCAAGGGTCGCGTCGTCGACGTGCTTGCCGGCGACCCGCTGCCACTTCACCGAGCTGAACCCGGCGAATCCGTCGGGCTTCTGTGCGAGGAAGCCGCCGCTCACCTGTCGGATCTCGATCGCGTCGCGCTGGTAGCTTTCGGGAAGCGTCAGAAGTCGGATGTTCTTCTTGGCCTTCAAGATCTCGAGCGCCTCGGGCTCGAAGCCCGGCGCCACCAGCACCTCGGTGAACACCTCCGCGACACCCTCCGCCATGGCTTTCGTCACGATGCGGTTCGCCGCGATCACCCCTCCGAAGGCCGAGACGGGGTCGCAGGCGTGGGCCCGGGCGTGGGCTCCCGCGATCGCGTCGGCGTCGCTCGACTGCGCCACGGCTATGCCGCACGGGTTGGCGTGCTTGATGATGGCGACGGCGGGTTCGTCGAAGTCGAAGGCGGCGCGCACGGCCGCATCGGCGTCGACGTAGTTGTTGTACGACATCTCTTTGCCGTGCAGCTGGGCGGCCTGGGCGATGCCCGTGCCGTCCTCTCGCACGTAGAGTGCGGCCGGCTGGTGCGAGTTCTCTCCGTAGCGCAGGGTCGCCGATAGGGTGCCCTCGATAGAGAGTGCATCGCCGAACCCGGTCGTGTCGGCGGCTGCGCCATCCGTCGCCGTATTGGCGGCTGCGCCATCCGTCGCCGTGTCGGCGGCTGCGCCATCCGTCGCTGTGTCGGCGAACCATGAGGCGACGGCCGTGTCGTAGGCCGCCGTGTGGGCGAACGCCTTCGCGGCCAGATCACGACGACTCGCACGCGTGGTACCCGCCGGCAGCGACTCGATGATGCCTGCATAGCTCGACGGCGAGACGGCGATCGCGACGTTGGCGTGGTTCTTGGCGGATGCGCGCACCAGCGCGGGTCCTCCGATGTCGATCTGCTCGATCACGGCGGAACTCTCGGCTCCCGACGCGACGGTCTCGCGGAACGGGTAGAGGTTGACCACGACGAGCTGGAACGGACGAATGCCGAGCTCGTCGAGCTGGACCCTGTGCGACTCGAGACGGAGATCGGCCAGGATGCCCGCGTGAACCGCGGGGTGCAGTGTCTTCACCCGACCGTCGAGCGACTCGGGAAACCCTGTCACCTGACTCACCTCGGTGACGGCGAAGCCCGCATCGGCGATGGTCTTGGCGGTCGACCCGGTCGAGACGATCTCCACTCCGGCTCCGGCGAGGGCGGCGGCGAGTTCGAGGAGCCCGGTCTTGTCGCTCACCGAGATCAGTGCCCGATCGATGCGCACGACGTCGCGCTGGGTGTAGAGGTTCGGATCGTGGATTGGACCGCTCATGCTGTGGCTAGCTCCCTGAGGTCGACTCTGCTGTTCGCGATGTCGAGCACGGCCTGGGTGAGGAGGCGCCGCTCGATCGTCTTGATTCGTTCGTGAAGTTCGTATTCTGTGTCGCCGGGCTCGATGGCCACGGCCTCCTGCACGATCACGGGCCCGGTATCGACGCCCTCGTCGACGATGTGCACCGTGACGCCCGTCTGGGAGACGCCGGCGGCCAGAGCATCGCGCACGGCGTGCGCACCGGGAAACGCCGGAAGCAGCGCGGGGTGGGTGTTGATCAGCTGGGGAGACAGCGCTGTGACGACGCGGGGTGGCAGGATGCGCATGAATCCGGCGCACACGACGAGGTCGGGGTTCCACACCTGGATCTGCTCGAGAAGCTCATCGCCCCACGCGGCCCGCGACTCGAACGACGTGGGCACGACCGTGAAGGTCGGGATGCCGAACTCGTCGGCGTGGGACAGCCCGTCGGCGTCGTTGTCTGCGCCGACCGCGACGATTCGCGCCGGAAACTCGGCATCGGACTGCGCGTCGAGAAGGGCGCGGAGGTTTGATCCTCCGCCGGAGATGAGTACGACCAGCGACAGCACCGTCACAGTTTATGGGCATCCGTCTTCGGGTCGACGCGGCCGGATCCGCCGAACAGTCGTCGCGTGAGGCCGACCGTGAGACCGAGCGCGGCGCTCGGAGCGAGTTCGATCGCTGACCAGAGCCACACTTCGGCCGGATCCGGCCCGATGTCGATGAGGCGTCCCGGACCGGCGGCTCCACCCGACCAGAGAGCGAGAACGGCGAGAATGCTGGCCCCCACGACCCCGACACCCAGGCCTGACAGAACCAAGACCAGAGGGGATGCGGGGGCGTCCTTCGTGCTCAGCCGAGGCTTCAGGAGAACGCCCACGACGAAACCGATCGCGACGGGAACGACGATCACCGCATAGCCGAGCGTGGGAACACCCAGTGGCAGCGCTCCGAGAACCGGCAGGCCGGGCAGGAGACCCACCTGCGTGCCCACCGGCGACACGATGCTGCCTGAGCCGAGGGTGAACCCCGGGCCGAGCAGCCACGACGCGCCCCAGACGACGAGGTTCGGGATGAGCGAGAGCTGTCCGACCGTCAGGGCGATGCCGCCCACGAGGCCCGACTGAAGCGATTCGTACAGAGAGATGATCTGCCCGTAGTGGCCCACGACGAGGCCGGAGACCAGCACCCCGGCCACAGCCATCAGCGCGGCGACGGCGAGCGCGCCGCCTCGCGCCGAGAGCGACGCCACTGTTCTGACCGGCGTCGGCAGCCCCGCGACGATCGCGCCGAGACTGCGAGACACGATGTCGACCGCCTGTCCCGCAGCATCCGTCGCGGCCGCGGCGCCGGATCGGGAGAAGATACTCGTCGCCAGGCCGATCGCGTAGACGGCCGCGGGAAAGACGAGGGCCTGGAGCGCCGACGGGCGGGCGCTGTCGGAGCCCGCCCCGACGGCGACCAGCCATCCGATGCCCACGACCGTCAGAACGCCGACCGCGCCGCCCACCAGGCGATGCTCGGAATCGGCGAGCCGCCGGCCGGATCGCCAGCCGAGCAACAGCGTCAACACCGCGACGCCGAGCGGGGCGAACCCGATCTCGAATGGAACACCGGCTCCCTCGAGGGCCAGCCGGAGGGCCAGGGTGGGATCGATCGTGACGAGCAGGTCGACACCATTGCCGAGCAGCCAGAAGTTGGCAGCCACCCGCCAGAACGCACCGTAGTCGACGGCCAGCTCGAACTGGGTGAGCCAGAGGATCGTGAGGGGAACCAGAAGGATTCCGAGGCCGATGGCTCCGACGAGGAGCGCGTCGAGGAACGCGAGGAATGCGGTAAATGGTCGATTCATGCCGTGCCGAGCGTACCCCCTGCGCCCATGGCTGACAGGGCACCCCGCCGCTCTAGTGGAGGACCGCTTTGAAGATGATGATGACCAATCCGAAGAGTGCCGTTCCGATGCCGCCGAGTAGTCTCATCGGCCACGGCCTGCCCGCGTCGGCAACCGCCATCCAGCCCAGGATTCCCAGGACTATCGTGCCGACGACAAGCGCGACGAGGTACGCGGTGTCCTCGTCGATCACCCCGACGGAGCCGAGGATCAGGAACAGAAGTGGAATGATCGACGCGTACAGGAGTCCCACCGAATGGTGGATCCCGTCGCGGAAGGCCTGCCCGATTCCGATGATGCGGCCGTCGCGCTTTCCGTGGTTCGCCACGGCGATCGCGAATACGTGAGCCGCCCAGAACACGAGCATCGTCACGAATGTGACCACGAACACGTCGAAGTCATCGTCGTCGTCTTCGGCTACGGCGATGACCGCCGAGCTGATGATGGTGCCGTAGATCAGCTCGGGCGTCACGAGGGCGAGCCGGATGCGCTCCCAGCGGCTCTGCGACTCACCCATCGAGATCCCCATTCTGACGACGCACGCGCTCTCGGACGAACGGCGGGCACCCTCATCTTAGAGAGAAGGATGCCCGCCGTTCGTGTATGGATCAGAGTGCCGCGTAGACCTCGCGCAGCAGCGCGGCCGTCTCGCTCGGGGTCTTGCCGACGCGAACGCCGGCCGCCTCGAGGGCCTCTTTCTTGGCCTGGGCGGTTCCGGCGCTGCCCGAGACGATCGCCCCGGCGTGGCCCATCGTCTTGCCCTCGGGCGCAGTGAAGCCGGCCACGTACCCGACGACCGGCTTGGTGACGTGCGCCTTGATGAATTCTGCAGCGCGCTCTTCGGCGTCGCCGCCGATTTCGCCGATCATGACGATCGCCCTAGTCTCGGGGTCGGCCTCGAATGCCGCGAGCGCGTCGATGTGCGTCGTGCCGATGATGGGGTCGCCTCCGATGCCGATGGCCGTCGAGAAGCCGAGGTCGCGTAGCTCGAACATCATCTGGTACGTCAGCGTGCCCGATTTCGACACCAGGCCGATCGGCCCCTTACCCGTGATGTTCGCCGGCGTGATGCCTACGAGCGATTCGCCGGGGGTGATGATGCCGGGGCAGTTCGGGCCGATGATACGGGTCTTGTTGCCTTTCTGCGTGGCATAGGCCCAGGCCTCGGCCGCGTCACCGACGGGAATGCCCTCGGTGATGACGACGAGCAACGGAATCTCGGCGTCGATGGCCTCGATGATGGCGTCTTTGGCGAAGGCCGGCGGAACGAAGGCGATCGATACGTCGGCACCCGTGGTGGAGATCGCCTCCGCGACCGTGCCGAAGACGGGCAGCTCGAGTTCGCCGTGGGTGACGGTCGTGCCCGCCTTGCGGGCGTTGACCCCACCCACGATCTTCGTTCCGGCGGCGAGCATGAGCGCGGTGTGCTTGGTGCCTTCGCCGCCGGTGATGCCCTGCACGATGACCTTGGAATCCTTATTGAGGAAAATCGACATTCTTGTAGTGGTCCTTATCTTCTCGCGAGGAATAGTCAGTGGGAGGCGAGTTCGGCGGCCTTGTCGGCGCCCTCGTCCATGGTGGTCGCCAGGGTGACCAGGGGGTGATTCGCCGCGGCGAGGATGGCCCGGCCCTCGTCGACCTTGTTGCCGTCGAGGCGCACCACGAGGGGCTTCGTGGCGGTGTCACCCAGAACCTCGAGTGCGCCGACGATTCCGTTGGCCACTGCATCGCACGCGGTGATTCCGCCGAAGACGTTCACGAAGACGCTCTTGACCTGCTCGTCGCCGAGGATCACGTCGAGGCCGGCGGCCATGACCGCGGCACTGGCTCCGCCGCCGATGTCGAGGAAGTTGGCCGGTTTGACGCCGTTGTACTTCTCGCCGGCGTACGATACGACGTCGAGGGTCGACATCACGAGACCAGCACCGTTTCCGATGATTCCCACCTCGCCGTCGAGCTTGACGTAGTTGAGGTCGGCCGCCTTGGCCTTGGCCTCGAGGGGGTCGGCCGCGTCTGTGTCTTCGAGCGCCTCGTGGTTCGGATGCCGGAACCCGGCGTTCTCATCGAGGGTCACCTTGCCGTCGAGTGCGATGATGTCGCCGTCTTCTGTGAGCACGAGTGGGTTGACCTCGACGAGGGTGGCGTCTTCGCCCGTGTAGACCTCCCACAGCTTCACGAACACGGGTGCGACCTTGTCGACGAGCTCGGCGGGAAACTTCGCGGCGACCGCGATGCTTGTGGCCGTCTCGAGGTCGATCCCCGCAATGGGGTCGACCTCGACACGGGCAAGAGCTTCGGGACGCTCCACTGCGAGCTGCTCGATCTCGATGCCGCCCTCGTAGCTCGTCAGAGACAGGTACGAACGGTTGGCACGGTCGAGCAGCACGGAGAAGTAGAACTCCTCGGCGATGCGGGCGCCGCCGGCGACCATCACTCGCTTCACCACGTGGCCCTTGATGTCGAGGCCGAGAATCGCCTCGGCCGCTTCGAACGCGGCCTGCGGGTCTTTCGCAACCTTGACGCCGCCGGCCTTGCCTCGGCCGCCAACCTTGACCTGCGCCTTGACGACTGTCACTCCGCCCAACTTCTCGGCGGCAGCGCGCACCTCTTCCGGGGTGTCCGCGACGATGCCCGGGAGGACCGGAACTCCGTAGCTTTCAAACAGGTCTCGTGCCTGGTATTCGAACAGATCCACGCTCATCCAATCCGCTTAGGTCTCAGCCGGCACGGGGGTTGGTGCTCGGCTCGGAGAGTACTCAGGCGAGCTGCGGCTGACAGATTTGGCTGCTCCGCCGCAGACTTTCGCCACCTGAAACCTTACCGCCCTGAAGAACACGCACACATGCGAGCGGCCACACGCCCAGTCCTCCACAACGCGACGAACTCCGTTGCGATCCACCGAGATCGGTCAGCGGCGCCACGAGGCTGCCCTCGCCCGCGAGGGTGATCGGCATGACACAATCTCGCCGGCGCATCGCCGCCCTTCTCACCGCTCTCACCACGGTCGCCACGACCCTCGGACTCCTCCTGGCCGGGGCACCCCCGGCAACCGCCGCAGCCTCCACGGGCCACGGGGTCGGGCACCTCGCCGACGATGGGGTCGCATGGATCGGCTCCTACCGGCTCGACGACGGATCGCTCGTCTTCTGCCTCGAAGCCGGCAAGAAGGCACCCACCGGCCACCACTACGAGTTCGTCGACGCGAGCGCACTCGCACGATTCGCTCCCGACGACCTCGCTCGTCTCGCGTACATCTCACGCACGTCCGCGTCGTCGACCGATGCGACCGAAGCCGCAGCGGGGCAACTCGCGACGTGGAGCATCGCCAGCCTCAACGGCCAGAGCCCGGAGTATTACGCCCAACGGGCCGGCGCGTCCGGCCAAGCCGTGCTCGACCGAAGCCGTCAACTCCTCGAGACCGCCGCGGGCCCGCTGGGCGCGTCTCGGAGCGTCGCGGGCGCCGTCGCGCTCACGCCCGTCGACGAACACGGCCGCATGACCGTCACGAGCACCCTGACCGTCGACTTCCTGTCGACGGGAACGACAGTGCTGGCGGCGGGAAGCCACTCGGGCACGATGAGCCTGTCGGGTGCGGTCTTCGACGACGGAAAGGCTGAACGATCGGTGTCGAACGGCGATGTGCTGTCGATCACGACGACAGGCACGGTCCCGAGCTCCGACGTCGTGGCCACGGTCCGCTATGACGGCCTCCCCTACGGCTCGGCCTTCACCGCCGGGCTCGCCGGCGACGATGTGCAGCAGGTGCTCGTCGCACGTCCCGGGTCGGCCTCGGGCAGGGCCACCATCACCGCGACCGTGCCCTCGACGAAGGGTTTTCAACCCATCGTGGCCACTCAGGCCAGCGCGAGCGCCGCCAGCGCGGACGACGCGATCAGCGATGAACTGACCGTCTCGGCTCTGGTCGACCCCACCCGCGAAGGCCTGCTTGCCGGCTGGGGCCTCTATCGCCCGTCGACTCCCCCGACCACCGGATCCATGCCCGCCGCCGATGCGAACGGCATGCTGCCTGTTCCCGTCATCGTCGAGAGCTCGCTACTCGGACCCTTCGCCGATCCCATCTCTCCCGCCGCAGAGGCCCCGATCGACGCTCCGATCGTGTGCGCGGTCGAGATTCTCATCGAGACGGGTCCGGGCACCTACCGAACGCCCGAATGCACTCTGCCCGCGCCCGGATACTACGTCTGGGTCGAACGCATCGACGGCTCGCGAACCCCTGTCGAACAGGGCGGCGCGCGCATCCTGCCGTGGCAGTCGCCGTTCGGTACGGCGAGCGAGGTGACGTTCGTCGCGGCGCCGCCCGTTCCCGAAACACCTCCCGCGCCGCAGCCGGCTGCTCTGCCGGTACTCGCAGACACCGGCAGCACGGGCACGGGCACGCTGCTGTTGCTTTCCGGGGCCGCCCTCGGTCTCGGAATGCTGCTCGGCGTCGGGGTACTGTGGCGACGAAGGCTCGCCGTCCGCGGGCTGCATGCGACCGCCCGGTGAGCCGTCGGGGTTTGTCGTCGGCCCTCGCCTTATCCGACGCCGAGAGGAACCCCGTGGCCCACGCTCGACCCGCGAACAGCCCGCCTGTGCGTCGCATCGGTGACATCGCCGCAGAGTCGGTATTGATCGCAGCCGGCGGCCGTGCCATCCTGTTGCAGCTGGCGAATCCGGGCGTCGGGCGCGGGGTCGCCGAACACAGCGACTTCGCGTCACGGCCGCTCGATCGCCTGATCCGCACGCTGAGCTACGTCTACACCGTCGTCTACGGCAGTCCCGACCAGATCGCCGAGGCGGTGCGTTTCGTGTCGCGCGCACACGCACCGGTGCGGTCGACTGCGCGGGGCGCCGCTGCAGGATACTCGGCGTTCGATCCGCGACTGCAACTGTGGGTCGCGGCGACGCTCTACGACTCGGCGATCGACCTGCACGAACGTGTGTACGGACCTCTCGATGACGCGTCTGCCGAGCAGGTCTACCAGGACTACGCAGTCCTCGGCACCGCCCTTCAGGTTCCCCACGACCTGTGGCCGGCGAATCGGGCGGCATTCCGCGAATACTGGGCGCTCGAGGTCGAATCGCTGCGAACAGACGCCACGACTCGACGGGTGGCGCATGCCCTCCTGCACCCGACTGCCGCGCCGTTCTGGCTGAAGGCGGGCATGCCCGTCGCACGGATCGTGACCGCGGCACTGCTGCCACCGCCCCTTCGCGAGCAGTTCGATCTGCCCTGGTCGCCGGCCAGACGCCGCGTGTTCACCGCACTGCTGGCTGTCACCCGGGTCGTGTATCCGCGTCTACCGCGCGCGCTGCGGCACCTGCCCCGCGACCGCGCGCTGCGCGACGCTGCCGATCGAGCTTCTCGACGTTAGAGCTTCTCGACGTCAAATCTCTTCTACGTCAGAGCTTCTCGACGTCAAATCTCTTCTACGTCAGAACTTCTCGACGTCAGATCTTTTCGATGGGCGCGATCTTGATCAGCAGCTTCTTGGCTCCCGCGCTCTCGAACATCACGTGCGCCACACGCTTGGTGCCCTCTCCTGTGACCTGATTCACCCGACCCTCGCCGAAATCGCTGTGCCGGATGCGGTCGCCGGCCGCCAGCTCGAGGTCGCCGTTGTCGCGCACCTTGTTGGTGATCGTGTTCGCCCACTCGGCCTTCGGGCGCGGCGGAAGAGCCGGAAAATCGCTCGACTGAGAGCCGGACGTGTTCCATGCCTGTCGTGACGAGCGGTTGGCATTGAGTGCGCGAGGCTGAGTTCCTCCCCGCGACGTGGCCATGCCTGGCGACTGCACCCATTCGATGAGCTCGGCGGGAATCTCCTGGAGGTATCTGCTGGGCATCGCAACGGCCGTCTCGCCGTACTGGGCGCGCGTCATGGCGAGCGACAGGTACAGGCGTCTGCGCGCGCGGGTGATGCCCACATAGAACAGGCGGCGCTCCTCGGCCGGACCACCCGGCTCATTGGCCGACATTCGATGCGGCAACAGGTCTTCTTCGATGCCGGTGAGGAACACGGCCTCGAATTCGAGGCCCTTGGCCGTGTGGAGAGTCATGAGCGACACGGTTCCGCTGGAGTCGTCGAGGTCGTCGACCGCCGCCACCAGCGAGACCTCGGTGAGAAAGTCGATGAGCCCGCCGTCGGGGTTGTTCTTGCCGAACTCTTTCGTGACCGCCAGGAGTTCTTCGACGTTCTCGGCGCGCGCTTCGTCTTGCGGGTCGCGCTTGGCGCGCAGCGCCGTGACATAGCCGCTTCTCTCGAGCAGCAGGCCCAGAATGTCGAACACCGACGCCGCGCCCTGGTCACGCCCGGGATCGCTCATCTCCGACGCCTCATCGAGCAATGCGGCGAGTTGCAGGATCGCCGATGTGACCTTCGGGCCCAGCCCCAGCGAGCCCGCCTGCCTCATCGCCTCGCGGTAGGAGATCTCGTTCGCTTCGGCGAAGCTGGCGAGCTGCGTCTCTGTGGCGGGGCCGATGCCGCGCTTCGGGCTGTTCAGGATGCGCCGCAGCGCAAGCGCATCCTGCGGATTGGCAACCGAGATCAGGTAGGCCATCGTGTCTTTGATCTCGGCGCGCTCGTAGAACTTCGTGCCGCCGAGTACCCGATACGGCAGCGCCGACCTGATGAAGATCTCTTCGAGTGCCCGGGTCTGCGCATTCGTGCGGTAGAAGACGGCGATGTCTTTGTATGCCGTGCCGGCGTCGTGCAGCTTGGCGATCTCGTCGGCGATGAATTGGGCCTCGTCGTGCCCGGAGTAGCCCGTGTAGCCGAGGATTCTGTCGCCATCGCCGATGGCGGTCCAGAGTTTCTTGTCTTTGCGATCGAAGTTGTTCGAGATCACGGCGTTGGCGGCCGACAGGATGTTCTGGGTCGATCGGTAGTTCTGTTCGAGCAGAACGACCTTGGCGCCCGGGTAGTCGCGCTCGAACTCGACGATGTTGCGGATGTCGGCGCCACGGAACGCGTAGATCGACTGGTCGGAGTCGCCGACGACAGTGAGCGAGGCGCCCGCCACGGGGGGCTGCCCGGGGTCGACGGAGCCCGGCGACAGGGTCAACTCGTGGATGAGCGAGTACTGCGCGTGGTTCGTGTCTTGGTACTCGTCGACCAGAATGTGGCGGAACCGGCGCCGGTACTGCTCTGCCACGCGAGGAAAGGCGCGGAACAAGAACACGGTCTGGCTGATCAGGTCGTCGAAGTCGAAGGCGTTGGCCGCCTGGAGGCTGCGCGTGTACTGACGGAAGATCTCGACGAAGAGGGCTTCTTGAGGATCAGCGAAGTTGGCCGTGCGCGCGTAGCTCTCGACGTCGGCGAGTTCGTTCTTGAGTTTCGAGATCTTGGCCGACACCGACCCGACCGTGAACCCGAAGGTATCGGCCTGGAGTTCTTTGATGATGCGCTTGATGAGCACGCGACTGTCGGCCGAGTCGTAGATCGTGAAGCTCTTGGTGAAGCCGAAGTTCTCGGCCTCTCGACGAAGAATTCGCACGCACGCCGAGTGGAACGTCGAGATCCACATTCCCTGGGATGCCTGCCCGAGCAGGTGCTCGACCCGCTCTCGCATCTCGGCAGCGGCCTTGTTGGTGAAGGTGATCGCCAGGATCTGGCTCGGCCAGGCCTCGCGGCTCTCGATGAGGCTGGCCACACGGTGGGTGAGCACGCGCGTCTTGCCCGAGCCGGCGCCCGCGACGATGAGCAGTGCGGGGCCACGGTACTCGACCGCCTCGCGCTGCTCGGGATTGAGGCCGTCGAGAAGGTCGCCTTCTGCGCCGCTCGGGCCTGAACCGTCGAGGATGACGGGCTTCAGGCTCGCGGCGCCCGGGTCGGTCGAGGAAAGGTCGAAGAGGCTTGTCATGTCGCCTCAAGTTTAAGCCGAACCTCAGACAGTTCCCCGCGATCCGAACAGGGCGTCGCGTGCGGCGACGGCGAGGTCGGCCTGGTCGGCGAAGACCCCGTCGATGCCCGTCGCCAGAATCGACGCGAACTCGCTCTCCCAGTCGCCGAACGCCGACGCATCCGGGCCCTGTCGAAAGGCGCGGGCGAGAAACGTGTTCTCCGGCCGCAGAGTCCAGCAGTAGATTTCGAGCCCCGCTGCGTGGGCGTCATCGACGAGCGCCGACGACATCCGGCCCTTCTCAGACTCGACACGCGGCCGAATCAACTTCTTGTCGACGCTGATCCCCTCGACGTCGCGGCGGAGCATCCGAAGACCGTCGCGGGTGAGAAACGACGCGTAGCTGTCTGCGCCCGTGCCGAAGCGGGCGACCAGATCGGGAGGCGAACCGGCCGCCTCGAGCAGAAAGACGTTCTTCGACCGGATGCCCCGGCTCCGCAGCTGGTCGAGCACGGTCTTCTCGAACGACTCCACGGTGAGGCGTCCGTCGCCCGAGTTCCAACCGGCGCTCGTCAGCTCGGCAGCGACGAGCTCGTCGAGGGGCAGGCCGACCGATTCGAAGTAGTTCGCGTGCTTGATCTCGGCCACGAGCCCGATCGGACGGCCGTTCTCTTCGCTGGCGCGATCGAGAAGCTGCAGAAGATCGGAGAAGCGCATGATCGGGGCCTGCCCGTCGAACGACGAACTCGACTGCCTGATAGCCGGCAGACGCTCGCGAGCGCGCAGCGTCGAGAGTTCGGCCCAGGTGAAGTCCTCGGTGAACCAGCCTGTGTGCCGCACGCCTTCGATCGACTTCGTCGTGCGGCGCGAGGCGAACTCGGCGCGCGACGCCACATCGGTGGTTCCCGAGATCTCGTTCTCGTGCCGCAGCACGAGGATTCCGTCTCGGGATGCGACGATGTCGGGTTCGACGGCGTCGGCACCGAGCGCGATGGCCAGCTCGTACGACGACCGGGTGTGCTCGGGGCGATACCCGGGCGCACCACGATGTCCGATGACAAGAGGAAGCCGGGGTGCGGTCACACCACCACGCTAACCGGGATCGCCTGCGCTCTGGGCGAAAAGCCTGCGAAATCGCCCGGTCCACGGGTGAAGCTCCCTGTCGACCGGGTAGATTTGAACTCCGTCCACCTACGTACAAGAGGAACCCATGCCGTCGGCGAACCCCGCGTTCACACGCAACCCCGTCTTCAACGGAAAGGGCGCTGCTGACGCTGCGCCCACGATGTCGAGCACACAGCTGCAAGACCTGTACGAGCGCCCTTCGGCCACCCCGGCCGACACCTCGCGCATGACCTACGACGACACCATCGTCAAGACCGCACTGATGTTCGTCGTGCTGCTGGCCGCGGCCGTCGTCGGTTGGGTCGTTCCCGGAGTCTGGATCGCCGGCGCTCTCGTCGGGCTGGTTCTCGGCCTCGTCAATTCGTTCAAGCGCGAGCCCTCGCCCGTGCTCATTCTGCTCTACGCCGCGGCCGAGGGCCTCTTCATCGGCGGCATCTCGGCGTTCTTCGAGCAGCGCTACGAGGGCATCGTCGTGCAGGCCGTGCTCGCCACCCTGGCTGTGTTCGGCACCACGCTGGCCCTGTTCGCGAACGGAAAGATCCGCGCATCCAAGCGCGCGACCAAGATCTTCCTCGTCGCGATGGTCGGCTACGCCGTCTTCTCGCTGCTGAACTTCGTGCTCATGATCGCCGGCGTCTTTCCGGCCGACAACATGTTCGGCGCCCGCGCCGGAATCTTCGGAATCATCATCGGCGTCTTCGCTGTCATTCTTGCGGCCTACTCGCTCGTGCTCGACTTCGACTTCGTGCAGCGCGGCGTCAAGACGGGCGCGCCCCGCAAATACGGCTGGTCGGCCGCCTTCGGCCTCACCGTCACGCTGGTGTGGCTCTACGTCGAGCTGCTTCGCCTCATCGCGATCTTCCGCAACTAGCAGCCCGCACTCGCGTGTCCGCAGACGACATCGGCGGGGCCGTCCTTCGGGGCGACCCCGCCTTTGTCGTTTCTCATCGGCGCGATTCGCGCATCCCGGGCCTGGATGCGGCGCGGGGCCTGGCCATTCTCGGCATGCTGGCCGCCCACACCCTGCCGGGTGACGGCAACGCCTTCTACGACGGTCGCAGCTCGATCCTGTTCGCCACTCTCGCGGGAATCTCGCTCGGCCTGATGACCGGCGGAGCTCATCCGGTGCCCCGCGGGGCGGCCGTCGTCGGCGCGAGCCGGGGGCGCGCCAGGCTGTCGATCGTCATCCGGGCGCTGCTGCTCATCGCCCTGGGGCTCGGCCTCTGGCTGCTCGGAACGAACATTGCGATCATCCTCGACTCCTACGGCTTCATGTTCGTGGTCTGCGTGCCGCTGCTGTTCGTCAACCGCTGGGCCCTCGGCGCCCTCGCCGTCCTCTGCGCCGTTCTCGGCCCGGCCGTGGTCGAGGCGATCGCGGCGGCAACATCGCCGATCGGGCCGCTGCCCGTCGCGGCCGACAGCGCTCTTTCCATCCCGGTCTCGTGGCTCGACTCGTACTATCCGGCGCCCGTCTGGCTCGCGTACGTGCTCGCGGGTCTCGCGCTCGCCCGATTCGGAGTCACCCGACCCCGCGTGCTGCGCATCATGATCATCGGAGGCGCGATCGTGGCCGCGCTCGGCTACGGACTCTCGGCAGCCCTCGGCGATCCCGTCGTGGCGCATTCCGACACCACCGCGGAGGCGATCTCGTCGGGCGCACTCGCCATCGGAATCGTGGGCCTCGCCGTGGCAGGCGCCGGCCGGCTCGCGGGTGGCCCGGGCCGGATGCTCGTGCGCCCGCTGGGCCGGATGCTCGTGCGCCCGCTGGTCGCGGCCGGCTCGATGCCCCTGAGCATCTACACGGCGCAGGTGCTCGTCATCGCACTCGTCGCCGAGTTGCATCCAGACGCCTCCAGCGACGCGTTCTCGTGGATGCTGTTTATCAGCCTCGCGATCGGCTCACTCGTCTTCGCCGTCGCCTGGCGACTGCTCTTCGCGCAGGGCCCACTGGAGTGGCTGTTCGCGCGTCTGACGCTGCGTCGTGCGTGGCGAGTGCACCGAGACCCAGCCAGTGCAATTCAGCGCGGGGAAAGCGCTACTCCCACTCGATAGTTCCCGGCGGCTTGCTGGTGACATCGAGCACCACGCGGTTCACACCGGCTACCTCGTTGGTGATGCGGTTCGAGATGCGGGCCAGCAGGTCGTAGGGCAGGCGGGTCCAGTCGGCCGTCATCGCGTCTTCGCTCGACACGGGGCGAAGCACGATGGGGTGGCCGTAGGTTCGGCCATCGCCCTGCACCCCCACGGAGCGAACGTCGGCCAGCAGCACGACAGGGCACTGCCAGATCTCATCGTCGAGGCCCGCCGAAGTCAGCTCGGCTCGCACGATGGCATCGGCCTGGCGCAGCAGTTCGAGCCTCTCCCAGGTGACCTCGCCGACGATGCGGATGCCGAGGCCGGGGCCGGGGAACGGCTGGCGTCCCACGATGACCTCGGGGAGCCCGAGCTCGCGGCCGATAGCGCGCACCTCGTCTTTGAACAGGGCGCGCAGGGGCTCCACGAGCTCGAACTGCAGGTCTTCGGGAAGGCCCCCCACATTGTGGTGGCTCTTGATGTTGGCCGTGCCCGTTCCGCCGCCCGATTCGACGACGTCGGGGTACAGGGTTCCCTGCACCAAGAACTTGACGGGCCCGCCGTCGGTCGCCGCCGCCTCGAGCACCAGCGCCTCGGCGGCGGCCTCGAAGCTGCGGATGAACTCGCGGCCGATGACCTTGCGCTTCTGCTCGGGATCGGTCACTCCCGCGAGGGCATCCATGAACTGTTCGCGCGCGTCGATGGTGACGAGCCGCACACCGGTGGAGGCGACGTAGTCGACCTCGACCTGCTTGCGTTCGTCTTGGCGGAGAAGACCGTGGTCGACGAAGACGCAGGTCAACTGATCGCCGACGGCCTCGTGCACGAGTGCTGCGGCTACGGCGGAGTCGACTCCTCCGGACAGGCCGCAGATGACCTTGCCGTCGCCGACCTGCTTTCTTATCAGGGCGACCTGGTCGGTGATGACGTTGCTGCTGGTCCAGTCGGCGGGGATTCCGGCCGTGTCGTGCAGAAAGTTCTCGAGCACGCGCTGGCCGAACTCGGAATGCTTGACCTCGGGATGCCACTGCACGCCGTACATGCGGCGCTCCTTCGAGCCGAACGCGGCGACGGGGGTCGACGAGGTGCTTGCGAGAACCTCGAAGCCCTCGGGTGCCTGCGAGACCGAGTCGCCGTGGCTCATCCACACGGTCTGCGACCCGGGCTGGCCGCCGAGCAGCGAGCCGCCCTCTCCCGTGACCGCCATGTCCGTCGATCCGTATTCGCGCAGTCCGGTGTTGGCGACCTCGCCGCCCAGGGCGCGCGCCATGACCTGGAATCCGTAGCAGATGCCGAAGACGGGAACGCCCAGGTCGAAGATGGCGGGATCGAGTTCGGGCGACCCGGGCTCGTACACGCTCGACGGACCTCCCGAGAGCACGATACCCACCGGGGACTTCGCGGCGACCTCCTCTGCCGTGATCGACGACGGAACGATCTCGGAGTAGACGCTGGCCTCGCGCACCCGCCGGGCGATGAGCTGGGCATATTGCGCGCCGAAGTCGACGACGAGAACGGGCCGGGACTGGCTGTCGGGGCTGGACGTGCTAATGGGTGACCTCCACGGGGGCGGGTGCGGACAACTCGGCCTCGCGGCCGGCCAGGTACGACTTCACTTCACGGGTGATTCTGACCTCGAGAAAGAACGAGAGCAGGGGAACGATGCCGCCCAGGGCGATCAACACGAACTTCCGGAACGGCCAGCGCATGCGACTCCACAGTTGGAAGTCGGCGAACAGGTAGAGCACATAGAACCAGCCGTGGGCGATCAGGATGCCGGTGGACAGATTGACTGCGGCGACGGTGCCCTCGGGAACCAGCGCGAGAAAGCCCCGCGGGCCGCCCAGTTCGAGTTCGACGCCGAACGCGGGAACGTACTTGAGCACGACCTCGAGGCACAGCAGAAGCAGCATCACACCGGTGATGATCGACGAGACCCGGTAGAGCGTGACCGCACTGCGGATGCGCGGAAAATCGCGGGGTTTCGGTTCGAGGGCCATGCGTCTAGTGTATTCCGTGCTCGGCGAGGCTCCGGGCCGCAGCGTCGTGCTCGATCTCCTCGAGCTCGTCCTTTTCGCGCTCCCACGCATCCCGCGCGAGGCGGTACCAGAGGAACACGGCGAAACCCGCGAAGATCACCCACTCGGCGGCATAGAAGATGTTGAGCCAGTTGAGCTCGACCGAGCGATCGGGTTCGGGAGCGTCGATCACGTCGAGGCCGTCGGGGGCCGTGCTCACAATGACGTAGCCGCCGTAGACATCGGTCGAATCCGTGAGCGCCGTCCACATGTTGACCAGGGCCGCCGGGCTCATGGTGGTGAGGTCGAACGAATCGCCATCGCTCGACTCGGCGTCGTCGACATCGGGCGCATCGGGGTCGACGTAGCGTCCGTCGATGGCCTCGGGCTCGGATGCGCGGGGCTCGGCGGCCAGCGCGTCACGCGACGCGATGGCGGCGTCTCGATCGGCCGCCCAGCCCAGGGCGACCGCGAGGGCGGGTGTTCCCAGCTCATCGACCGCGAGGTGTCCGATGACCCAGTAGCCGGCGTCACCGTCGTTGAGCCTGTCTGCGACGATCCCGTAGTCCTCTGGCTCGAACGTGCCCCGGGTAGAGACGCGCTGCGCCGCTTCGACGGCAAGCACCGGCTGCTGCGGAGAGGCGACCGACGAGAGCGGCTGCACGGTCTCGGTGGGCCGGTCATCGACCTGGCCGCTCGACACCGCCCGTTCGAGCTGCCACTGCCCCAGACCCGCGAAGACCGCCGCAAGCACGAGGGCGAGCACCAGAGCGCCGATCCATCGCGGCCGGCGCATAACGCTGAAGAGGGTCAATATTCGCTGTCTCTCTCCCGGGCGCCGAGATCCCGGGACCCGAGGTCGTCGCTCTGGCGCATCGCCTGTTCGATGAGGGCGTCGATGTCGCCCGCGACGGGCTCCTGAGTTGCCGCGCCGGCCCGGGGCGTCGTGCCGAGCGTCGGCTCGCTGGTGTCGTCTGCGCGGGGCAACGACACGTTCTGCCCGGCCGTCGCCCCGCTGACCAGCGCGATCTCCTCGTCGAGCAGGGGATCCCGCATCCTCTTCGCCTGAGCGGTCTGCGACGACGCGGGCCGGAGGATGAGATTCGCGATCTTCTCCGAGTTCGCGGCGAGAATCGGGCCCATGATCGCCATGATCAGAACGTAGAGGCCGGCGAACGGCTGGATGCGTTCGTCGAGCCCCGCAGACAGCGACAGGGTTGCGAGGATGAGCGCGAACTCGCCCCGGTTCTGCAGGATGACGCTCGCGTTGATGCCGGCCCGTGGACCGAGTTTGTTCAGCCACGCGACGAACTGGCCGGCGCCCGCGTTCAAGACCACGGTCATCAGCACGGCGCCGAGAACGGGCATGATCACCGGCGCGAACTTCGTCGGGTCGAGCCCGAGTCCGAAGTTGAGAAAGAAGAACGCGCCGAAGACGTCTCGCAGCGGGATGGCGATGTTCTCGATGCGGTTGCGGTACCGGGTCGCGCCCAGCACGAGTCCGATCAGGAACGCGCCGATGGCATCCGTCACGCCGAGGATCTCGCCGATGCCGCCGAACATGATGGCCAGGCCGAAGAACAGGATGGTGAAGAGTTCGTCGTCTTTGGTGCGGAAGAGTCGCGACACGAAGCGCCCGCCCCAGCGGGCAACGGTGAACATCACGATGAGGAACAAAAATGCGATTGCGAGCTTGCCGACCACGGGCCAGACCTCGGTCTCGCCCGACAGCACGACAGAGACGATCGCCAGGTAGATGGCGATGAAGATGTCTTCGACGACGGTGACGCCGAGGATCATCGGCGTCTCGGGATTGGCCAGGCGCTTGAGCTCGATGAGCAGTTTCGTGACGATGGCGCTCGAACTCGTCGCGGTGATTCCCGCGACGATCAGCGCCTCGCGCGTTCCCCACCCCAGCATGAATCCGAAAGCGAACCCGGCGCCCATGTTCAAGGCGATATAGGAGCCGCCCGAGATGATCAGCTTGCCGGCGTTCGAGAAGAACTCGTCTTGATCGAACTCGAGGCCGAGGTTGAACAGCAGCAAGACGAGCCCGAACACGGCCATGAGTTCGATGTACTCGGTGTGCACGAACTCGAGGGGAAAGAAGTGAAAGTTGGGGCTCGCCAGCAGGCCGACGGCCATGTAGATCGGAATCGCGGGCAGGCCGATGGCCTTGCCGAGCCGGCCGAGAACGTAGGCGATGACGAACAGGGCGCCCAGGATGAGCAGATCGGGCCCGAAGTGCATCGCCTAGCGCCCGGGGGAACCGTCGACGGCACCGCTCTTGGCGCGCATCTCGCCCGTACGGAAGAAGTTGAACGCCTTGGCGACCTTCTCCGGCGACCCGGCCACGACGAGGGTGTCGCCCGGAAAGACCTTGAAGTCGGGCGCGGGAGCGGGGTTCGCCGATTCGCCCCGTACGACGGCGACGACGGTGAGGCCGACGATGTCGCGCTCGGCCGTGTTGCCCAGCGGCTGCCCGGCTATGTGGTCTTCGTAGTCGACCGTGAACCAGTCGATGCTGAGACCGGGTATCTGGTCGAGGGCGGTGAGCGACTCGGTGATCTGAGTGCCGCCGAGAAGCTCGGCGAGCGTGCGTGCTTCATCTTCGCTGAGGCGCAGCGAGACCTTCGCCGCGTCTGAGGTGTTGTCTTCGTCGGCGAACGTGATCAGGTCGCTGTGGCCCGAGCGGTGGGCGATCACGCCCACCTTGCCGCCGTCGGCCGTGATGAAGGTGTGAAGCACCCCCACTCCCGGAAGCTTGACCCGTCGAACATCGACCATGACTGAACTCCTCGGGTGGCTGCAACGTGCGGGCGGAAGACCTCAGTCTACCCGCGCGCTGAACGACGCGTCCGTTGCCTCAGCTTGGCGAGGGGCCTGCTACTCGCCCGCGATGTCGGGCGCCTCGAGCCGGATGCGATCGGCCGAGATGTCGTCGGGCTGCTCCTGGCTCGCACGCTCCGCAGCGACCCGGCGCAGGTAGTTCGCGACTTCGCGCTCAATCCGCGCCTCGTCCCAGCCCAACACACCGGCCATGAGTCGAGCGGCGACCGGAGCCGCGGAGACTCCCCTGTCCCACGCCTCGATCGAGATGCGCGTTCGTCGCGCGAGCACGTCTTCGAGGTGCAGAGCGCCTTCGTGGCTCGCCGCGTAGACGACCTCGGCGGCCAGGTAGTCGTCGGCTCCTGGTAAGGGTTCGGCGAGTTCGGGGTCGGCCGTGATGAGATCGAGCAATTCGTCGGTCAGCGTTCCGAAGCGGTTGAGCAGGTGCTCGATGCGCACCGTGTGCACGCCGAACTTGCGGGCGATCTTGCTGCGCTTGTTCCACGCCGCCTGGTAGCCCTCCGCCCCCAGAAGCGCGATGTCTTCGGTGACGCTGCCCGCGATCTTGCCGTCGAGTGCCGAGACGGCCGCATCGATCGCGTCTTTCGCCATGACCCGGTAGGTCGTCCACTTGCCACCGGCGATCACGACGAGGCCCGGAACGGAATGCGCGACGAGGTGCTCGCGCGACAGCTTCGACGTCTGGTCGCTCTCTCCCGCGAGGAGTGGGCGCAGACCCGCGTAGACGCCCTCGACGTCGTCACGCGTGAGGGGCACGTTCAGAACGGTGTTGACGTGCTCGAGAACGTAGTCGATGTCGGCGGCGGTCGCCGCAGGATGGGCCTTGTCGAGGTGCCAGTCGGTGTCGGTGGTGCCGACGAGCCAGTGCCGACCCCACGGAATGACGAACAGCACGCTCTTCTCGGTGCGCAGCAGCAGGCCCATCGATGACTGGAAGCGGTCGCGCGGCACCACGAGGTGGATGCCCTTCGATGCGCGCACCTTGAACTGCCCGCGCTCACCGACCATGGCCTGGGTGTCGTCGGTCCACACGCCGGTGGCGTTGACGACCTGCTTGGCGCGGATCTCGAACTTCTCACCCGTCTGCAGGTCGTGCGCGTGCACGCCGACCACGCGCTGGCCCACCTTGACGAATCCTTCGACTCGCACCCGGCTCGCCGCGTGGGCGCCGTACGACGAGGCTGTGCGCACGACCGAAGCGCCATAGCGCGCGTCGTCGACCTGGGCATCGTAGTAGGTGATGCCTCCGATGAGGGCGTCGTGCGCCATGCTCGGAATGGCCCGCTGCACCTGGCCGCGGGTCAGGTGGCGGTGGTGCGGAACGCCGGGTGGGCGACCGCCGGTGTACGAGAAGAGGTCGTAGAGAACCATGCCGGCGCCGATGTAGAAGCGGTCGATGAAGCGGCGCTTGAGGGGAATGAGAAAGCGAACCGGCTTCACGAGGTGCGGCGCGATGCGCTGCAGCAGCAGCCCTCGTTCGATCAGTGCCTCGCGCACGAGGCGGAAATTCAGCTGCTCGAGGTAGCGAACGCCGCCGTGTACGAGCTTCGACGAGCGAGAACTCGTTCCACTCGACCAGTCGCGCGCCTCGACGATGCCCACCCGCAATCCGCGCGTCGCAGCATCGAGTGCGGCTCCCGCCCCGACGATGCCGCCGCCCACGACCAGGATGTCGAGCTCTTTGCTCTTCAACGCCTCGATGGCGGCTTCACGCTCTTCGGGGCCCAGCTTCGTCGACCGGGACACACTGTTCGCTTCAGCCATTTGGGCCTCCTCGTCATAGAGAATCGGTCGCCTCAGTCTACCCGGGACGGGTCAGTAAACGGCGACCCGGATCAGGTGGCTAGTGGGTCAGATACGGAGCGACCACCACGTCGATGCGCTGGAATTCTTTCAGGTCGGAGTATCCGGTCGTCGCCATGGCGCGACGCAGCGCGCCCATGAGGTTCGCCGTGCCGTCAGCGACGGGCGACGGTCCGTTGAGGATCTCCTCGAGCGGGGCGACCTGTCCCACGTGAACCCGGTTTCCTCGGGGAAGCTGCGTGTGGTGCGCCTCGCTGCCCCAGTGATATCCGCCACCGGGCGCATCGGTCGCGCGTGCCAGGGCGGTGCCGAGCATCACGGCGTCGGCTCCCACAGAGATTGCCTTCACGATGTCGCCCGAGGTGCCGAGGCCACCGTCTGCGATGACGTGCACATAGCGGCCGCCCGACTCGTCCATGTAGTCGCGGCGAGCCCCGGCGACATCGGCGACGGCCGTGGCCATGGGCGCGTGGAGGCCGCGGGTCGCGCGGGTGGTCGCCGCGGCTCCTCCGCCGAATCCGACGAGCACGCCGGCGGCCCCGGTGCGCATGAGGTGCAGCGCGGCGGTGTAGGTGGCTGCGCCGCCCACGATGACCGGCACGTCGAGCTCGTAGATGAACTTCTTCAGGTTCAGCGGCTCGGTGCTCTTCGAGACGTGCTCGGCCGAGACGGTCGTTCCGCGGATCACGAAGAGGTCGACGCCCGCGGCGACGACCGTCTCGTAGAGTTCTTGGGTGCGCTGCGGCGAGAGCGCTGCGGCGACGGTGACACCCGCCGCGCGGATCTCGGCCAGGCGGGCCGTGACGAGTTCGGGTTTGATGGACTCGGCGTAGATCTCGCGCATGCGCGCGGTCGCCGAGCCTTCATCGAGCGTGCGGATCTCGTCGAGGATCGGCTCGGGGTTCTCGTAGCGCGTCCAGACGCCCTCGAGGTCGAGCACCCCCACGCCGCCGAGCTGTCCCATGCGGATGGCCGTGGCCGGGGAGACCACGGAATCCATCGGGGCGGCCAGCACCGGCATGCCGAAATGGTACGCATCGATCGTCCAGTTGATCGACACGTCGTGCGGGTCGCGGGTGCGCCGCGAGGGCACGACGGCGATGTCGTCGAAGGCGTAGACGCGACGGCCCCGCTTGTTGCGACCGATTTCGATATCCATACTCACGGGCCACAAGCCTACCGGTAGGGCCGAGAGCCTACCGGCGGTAGTTCGGCGCCTCGACGACCATCTGCACGTCGTGGGGGTGCGACTCCTTCAGACCAGCGGCCGTGATGCGCACGAAACGGCCCTTCTCTTTGAGTTCGCCGATCGTGCGGGCACCCGTGTAGAACATCGACTGGCGCAGGCCGCCGACGAGCTGGTAGGCGACGCTCGCGAGCGGGCCCCGATAGGGAACCTGGCCCTCGATGCCCTCGGCGATGAGCTTGTCGTCGCTCGGAACATCGGACTGGAAGTAGCGATCCTTCGAGTACGACGTCTTCTCGCCGCGCGTCTGCAGGGCACCGAGCGAGCCCATTCCGCGATAGTTCTTGAACTGCTTGCCGTTGACGAAGACCAGGTCGCCCGGGCTCTCGTCGCAGCCGGCGAGCAGCGAGCCGAGCATGACGGTGTCGGCACCGGCGACGAGCGCCTTGGCGATGTCGCCCGAGTACTGCAGCCCTCCGTCGGCGATCACCGGGATGCCGTGCGGCTTGGCCGCGAGGGACGCCTCGTAGACGGCCGTCACCTGCGGCACGCCGACCCCGGCGACGACCCGCGTCGTGCAGATCGACCCGGGGCCGACGCCGACCTTGATGGCGTCGGCACCGGCATCCACCAACGCCTGCGCACCCGAGCGGGTGGCGACATTGCCGCCGATGATGTCGACCGCCTCGAACGCGCTGTCGCGCTTCAACCGGCGGATGATGTCGAGCACTCCGGCACTGTCGCCGTTCGCCGTGTCGACCACGATGACATCGACCCCCGCCTCGAGCAGGCTCGTGGCGCGTTGCCAGGCGTCGCCGAAGAATCCGATCGCGGCCCCGACGCGCAGGCGCCCGGCCGAGTCTTTCGTGGCGAAAGGGTACTTCTCGCTCTTGTCGAAGTCTTTGACCGTGATGAGGCCGGTGAGTCTGCCCTGCTCGTCGACGATGGGCAGCTTCTCGATCTTGTGCTGGGCGAAGATGGCGACGGCGTCGTCGGGATCGATGCCCTGGCGACCGGTGATGAGTGGAGCCTTGGTCATCACGTCGCGCACCAGGGTCGTGGCCTTCTCGAATTGCGAGACGAAGCGCATGTCGCGGTTGGTGATGATTCCCACGAGCACGCCGCCCTGGTCGACGACGGGAAGACCGGAGACGCGGAAGTGACCGCAGAGGGCGTCGACCTCGGCGACGGTGGCATCGGCGGTCGTGGTGACCGGATCGGTGACCATTCCCGATTCGCTGCGCTTCACCAGGTCGACCTGGCTCGCCTGGTCGGCGATCGAGAGGTTGCGGTGAAGGATGCCGAGACCGCCCTGCCGCGCCATGGCGACGGCCATGCGCGACTCGGTGACGGTATCCATGGCGGCGCTGAGAAGGGGCGTCGCGACGTCGATGCGGCGAGTCAACCTCGACGCGGTGTCGGCCTCGCTCGGAATGACGTCTGTGTGCCCCGGCAGGAGCATCACGTCGTCGTACGTCAGTCCGATAAAACCGAAGGGATCCGCCTGGTCCACATGCACCTCACCTAGTAGAAAAATCTCTCCACAAGAGTAACGGTTAGGTGCGCACGTTATTCCAGTGTAAGAAAGTACCTGCGCGCCCCTGAGTTTTTCTCTCGTGTCGAAACAAGAAGGCAACAATGGGGCGCTATGTTCTAGCAACGTTGCTCGACCATAGATACCGGAGCCCGGTCCCGTCCGGAGCTCCTCACAGGAGGTGCACCCTTGCTCGCTGGCATAAGACCCGGGCAGTCGGCTCGATTGATCGCGATGCTCATCGCGTCTGTCGTTCTCTGTCTATCCGTCGTGCTCGGAGGATCCGCCCTCGGCGCATCAGCTGCTGACACGGCCGTTTCCACGTCCACCACGACGGAGCAATCGATTTTGGCGTGGGTGCGCACCGACGCCGATAAGGCCGGTGTCGCGAACGTCTCGATCACCGTCGAGGGCGAAGGCGGCACCGAGACGGGGGTCACCGGCGAAGACGGCAAGGCCGTCATCCCCGTGAGCGAAGCGGGCACCTATACGGTGACGATCGACGAAGACGCGCTGCCGGTCGAGACCGGCTATCCGCGCCCGTCGACGAACCCGGCCGAGGTCGAGGTGTTCGCGGGCAACACCGAGGTGCCCGCCATCTTCTTCTTGTCGCCCGACAACACCAAGGGCGCCGTCGCGGCTCCCACCGACTCCTCCACCAGCGAGCCGGCCCCGGGCGCCGGCGACGAGACCGGATCGACGTCGACGACCGCGCCGGTCACGGCCGACACGTTCTGGCTGCGCTTCTGGCCGCAGCTGGTCACGGGCCTCATCTTCGGTCTGCTGATCGCCTTGGCGGCGATCGGCGCGTCCCTCATCTATGGAACCACCGGGCTGAACAACTTCGCCCACGGAGAGCTGGTCACCTTCGGCGCCCTGATGGCCTATCTGTTCTCGGGAATCATCGGGCTCCCCGCCGTCATCGCGATTCCCGCGGCGATGGTACTGGGCGGCCTGTTCGGGTGGGCCCAGGATGCCGGCATCTGGCGACCGCTGCGCAAGCGCGGGCTGGGCCTGATTCCGATGATGATCGTCACCATCGGTCTCTCGCTTGCCTTGAGGTATGTCTTCGTCCTCCTCTTCGGACCCGACCGACTGACCCTGCCGAACAGCACCAAGCCGTTCCTCGTGATCGGCTCGGTCAGCCTCAAGTTCACCGACGTCGCGGGAGCTGTGATCGCGATCGTGGTCATCCTCGGCGTCGCCCTCGTGCTCACCAAGACCAAGATCGGAAAGGCCATGCGCGCCGTGTCCGACAACCGGGCGCTCGCATCGGCATCCGGCATCAACGTCGAGCGCGTCATCCGCGTCGTCTGGGTGGGTTCGGGTGCGCTGGCCGCCCTCGCCGGTGTCTACGTGGGCTACTACCAGTCGCTCCGGTGGGACACGGGCGCGTCGATCCTGCTTCTCATCTTCGCGGCGATCACCCTGGGTGGACTCGGCTCCGCATACGGCGCTCTCGTGGGAGCGGTGGTCATCGGCCTCATCATGAACCTGTCGACGTTGTGGATTCCGGAGAACCTCAAGTTCGTCGCCCCGCTCGTGCTCATGATCATCATTCTGCTCGTCAGGCCCCAGGGCATCCTGGGCCGCAAAGAGCGCGTCGGCTAGGGAAGGTCACCATGAACGGCAATTTCATCTGGCTCGCCATCGGCGAGATCTTCTCGCCGACAACCGCGGCCTACGCACTCGCAACCATCGGGCTCGTGATCCACTTCGGCTTCACCGGCCTGCTCAACTTCGGGCAGGCGGGGTTCATGGCCGTCGGCGGCTACGCGTTCGCGATCACCTCGGTGGTCTACAGCTGGCCGCTCTGGGGCTCGTTCCTCGCGGCCATCGCCGCGGCCACCGTGTTCGCACTCATCTTGGGAATACCCACCCTGAGACTCAGGGCGGACTATCTGAGCATCGTGACCATCGCGGCAGCCGAGATCATCCGACTATCGGTCAAGACCCCCGAGTTCTCGGACGTCACGGGCGGCTCAGAGGGCATCAACGGCGCCGCACGGGCCTTCAATGCCGTCAACCCGCTGCCGGAGGGCCGCTGGGGGCTGACCGGAACTCCCCTGGTCTTCAACCAAGACCAATGGTGGATCCGCATAGTCGGCTGGGGCCTCGTCGCCCTCGCCTGCCTCCTTGTCTTCCTTCTGATGCGCAGTCCCTGGGGCCGGGTCATCATGGGAATCCGTGAAGACGAGGATGCCGTGCGGTCCCTCGGCAAGAACGTGTTCTCGTACAAGATCCAGGCGCTCATCCTGGGTGGCGTGCTCGGAGGCCTGGCGGGAGTGGTGTTCATTCTGCCCAGGTCGCTGCAGCCCGACAACTACGGCACCCAGCTCACGTTCTTCCTGTACACGATCATGCTTCTCGGCGGAGCGGCCACCGTGTTCGGCCCGGTGGTGGGTTCCATCATCTTCTGGGTCACCCTGTCGCTCACCGACGGACTCCTCAGCCTCGGCATCGAGGCCGGAGTCCTCCCGCTCACGACGACCCAGACCGGCCCGATCCGATTCATCATCGTCGGTGTCGCACTGATGCTGCTCGTGATATTCCGTCCGCAAGGAATCTTCGGCAAGAAGAAGGATCTGCACTTTGCCTGATAAAACACTCGTATCCGACATCACCGACGACGTGATCGCTCCGGGCGTCAAGAAGAAAGACCCGATCGTCGTCGCGCACGCCGTGAGTCGCCGATTCGGCGGCCTCACCGCGGTCGACGTCGCTCACCTCGAGATTCCTCGCGGCTCGATCACCGCTCTCATCGGCCCGAACGGCGCCGGCAAGACCACGTTCTTCAACCTGCTCACCGGTTTCGACAAGCCGAACACGGGCAACTGGACTTTCAAGGGCAAGAGCCTGGCCGGAGTTCCCGCCTTCAAGGTCTCGCGAATGGGCATGGTGCGCACGTTCCAGCTCACGAAGGCGCTGAGCGGCATGACGGTTCTCGAGAACATGCGCCTCGGTGCCACCAAGCAGGGCGGGGAGAACATCTTCGTCTCGCTGTTCAAGCCGCTCTGGAAGGCCAAGGAAGACGAGATCACCGAGCGGGCCATGCAGTTGCTGACCAAGTTCAAGCTCGACACGAAGAAAGACGACTACGCGTCGAGCCTGTCGGGCGGGCAGAAGAAGCTGCTCGAGATGGCGCGCGCGCTCATGTCGAGCCCCGAGCTCGTGATGCTCGACGAGCCGATGGCCGGCGTCAACCCGGCGCTGACCCAGTCGCTGCTGGGTCACATCGTGAATCTGAAAGACGAGGGCATGACCGTGCTCTTCGTCGAGCACGATATGCACATGGTCAACACGATCGCCGACTGGGTGATCGTGATGGCCGAGGGCAAGGTCGTCGCCGAGGGCCCGCCCTCATCCGTCATGTCCGACCCCGCGGTCATCGACGCCTACCTCGGGGCTCATCACGCCAGCGACCTCGGAACAATCGAGGGCCAGCTCGAGGTCGCGGAAGAGATGGAGTCCGACCTCATCCGCAACGAGGTCGAGCACGACGCGGAGGCCGCAGGAATCGCCGTGCCAGAGCGCGAGGCCGCGTCGAACCCCGTCGCGTTGAACCCCGTCGCGGCGAACCCCGTCGATCGAGAGGAAAACAAGTGAGCACCGTCACCGATCGCGTCCTCGTCACCCGTGAGCTCTACGCGGGCTACGTTCCCGGCGTCAACATTCTGAACGGGTCGAACGTCTACGTGAACCGCGGCGAACTCGTCGGCATCATCGGCCCCAACGGTGCCGGAAAGTCGACCCTGCTCAAGGCCATCTTCGGTCTCGTCAACATCCGCAGCGGCACAGTCGAACTCGACGGCGAAGACATCACCGGGTTGAAGGCCGACAAGCTCGTGTCGAAGGGCGTGGGCTTCGTGCCGCAGAACAACAACGTCTTTCCCTCGCTCACCATCGAAGAGAACCTCGAGATGGGCATGTACCAGAAGCCCAAGCTGTTCAAGACGCGGCTGGCGTTCGTCGAAGACCTGTTTCCCGAATTGTCGAAGCGGCTCAAGCAGCGTGCCGGTTCGCTGTCGGGCGGTGAGCGACAGATGGTCGCCATGTCGCGGGCCCTGATGATGGACCCGAGCATGCTGCTTCTCGACGAGCCCAGCGCCGGACTCTCGCCCATGCGTCAAGACGAGACGTTCGTGAACGTGCAGCGCATCAATCGCGCCGGCGTCTCGATCATGATCGTCGAACAGAACGCGCGCCGTGCGCTGCAGATCTGTGATCGCGGCTACGTTCTCGACCAGGGAAAAGATGCGTACGAAGGTCCTGGGCGCGATTTGATGAACGACCCCAAGGTCATCGAGCTCTACCTCGGAACCCTCGCCACGACGAACGAGGTCACCACCTCGACGCCGACGGTGGGCGGCTGACAGCCGAGGCCATGCTGAGGCCCGGCGCCCGAGCCCCACGATTCGCCCGCACCGGCATCCTGGCGGCCGGACTGCTGGGCCTCTGCGCATGCCAGGGGCCTGTGCCGCTCGATGCGCTTCCCCAGGGCGTGACCGTCGACATCCAGCAGAATCGCGACGACTACGGGCCTCGGCGACTCGAGATCAAGGTCGCCAACGAGAGCGACGCGACCATAAAGGTCACGCGCGCCACGGTCGAGAGTTCCGTATTCGCGACCGGATCGTCGACCACACGAACGTCGGAGATTCCCCGCGGCGTGACCAGGGATCTGCGGGTCGTGCTCAAAGAGACCGTGTGCGCCCCGGCAACGCCCGAAGAGACACGCGTGCGCATCGAGTTCGAGACCGCCGGCGGCCGGGTCGGTGAGGCCACCGTGACGCCCGGTGACAGGTTCGGTGCCATCACGCGCGTGCACGCCCAGGACTGCCTCGAGGAGACGGCCCTGTCGATCATCGACATCGAGCCGTCGGAGACGCTTCGCGTAGTGGATGTCGCGGGCGTGCCGACGGCGCAACTCGACTTCGCGATCACCCCGCGACAGGCGGCCGGCGCGGCGGGCACGATCACGATCGAGTCGATAGCCCGCACCATCCTCCTGCGGCCGCCTTCTTCCGACTCCTGGCCCGTCGGCAGCACCTTCGCGGCGACGAGCGACACCGCTGTCGTGACGCTCGACGTTCTTCCGAACAACTGCAACACCCACACAGTCGCCGAAGACAAGCGCGGCACATTCTTTCCGTTTCAGGTCTCGACGGGTGCCGGCGGCGAGGGCATCTTCTACATCGGAGTGAGCGATGCCGTGCGCGGCCAGTTCTACGACTACATCGCACACGACTACTGCCACTGGAGCTGACCGCACGACGAAAGGGCCCGATCTGGGAAGACCGGGCCCCTCGTCTATTGCGTCAGTGAGCTAGTCGAGCTTGCCGAAGACCTGCTCTTCGAACGAGGTCTTGTTGCCCGTGGCGTACTTGTAGATCGAGACATAGGCCTCGGTCGGGTCGCCGTTCTCATCGAACGTGATGGGACCGGAGATGCCGTCGTAGTCGACGTCTTCGCCATCGGCGATGAGCTTGGCGCAATCAGCGAACGACTCGCACTTGGTTCCCTTTTCGGAGACCGCCTGCAGGTTGTCCTTGAGGGTTGCACCGTCGGTGTCGCCACCCTGAAGAGCAGCGAGAGCGAGCAGCGTGGTGGCGTCGTAAGACTCGGCAGCATAGCTGAACACGGTCAGCGGGTCGCTGCCCTGCTCCTTGACGAGCGCCTGCAGCTTCTCCTGGAACTCGGCCTTGGCCTCGACACCGGGGTTGGTGAACTGAGCGCCGGCGATGTCGACGTTCGTGTCTTTGTCGGTGATGACGCCGTAGTTGCCGTCTGCGCCGTAGAACTTCGAGAAGTCGAAGCCCTTGGCCGCGAGCTGCTCGGCGATGGTCTTGATCTCGTCGAACGAGATGACGACCAGCGCGTCGGGGTCGGTGGAGAGAACGCTCGTGAGTGCCGAGTTGAAGTCGGTCGAGGCGGGCTCGAAGGTCTCTTCGGCGCCGACGGTCGCGCCGCCGTCTTCGAGGGCTTTCTTGATGTTCTCTTCGAGTCCGGTGCCGTAGGCGTCGTTCATGTAGAGAATCGAGACGTTGGTCTTGCCGTCTTTGATGATCTTGTTGCCGAGAATGCGGCCCTGGAGAACATCGGAGGGGGCGGTGCGCCAGTAGTAGCCGTCGTCTTCGTACGACGTGAAGTCGGGCGAGGTGTTGGCGGGCGAGATCTGCACGACGCCGGCCTGGGTGACCTGGTCGATGAACGTCTTCGAGACACCGGAAGAAGCCGCACCGATGACCGCTGAGACGCCGTCGGCGATGAGCGAGCTGGCCGACTGCGAGGCGATGTCGGTCGTGGTGTCGCCCGAGTCTTTCTGGGTCACGTCGACCGTGATGCCGGCTTTGGCATCGTTGATGTCTTTTGCGGCCAGGTCGACGCCGGCGATCTCGGGCGGGCCGAGAACCGCGAGGGTGCCGGTCTGCGGGAGGATCGTGCCGATCTTGAGGGACAGGTCACCGGAGTCGCTGGCGCTGTCAGTCGAGCCGCTCGAGCAGCCGACGAGAACGAGCGCGCTGATTCCCAGAATGGCCGCGCCACCCAGGGTGGTCTTCAGCGACCGGGAACCGGTCTTGGCGAATACGCCCATGATGCTCCTTGAATGTGAATGTTTTGTGGGGTACGGCACAACGAAGTTGGCCGTCCTGTAAAGCTAACGGCCCGAGGTCGCACCGACAATACATTCCTGTTACGGGCGTGTAACGCGACCCAATCGTTACCTTTGCCCGTCAGACCGCCTCCGCCACACGCATCCGGCCCGCCCGGGCAGTTCGAATGAGGTCGACGGAGAGCACGATCAGGGCGAGCCAGACGAGGCTGAAGCCGAGCCACCTTTCGAGCGGCATCGGCTCGCCGAGGATGAACACCCCGAAAAGGAACTGGAGAATCGGAGCCACGTACTGGATGAAGCCCATGTAGATGAGCGGCAGCCTCTTCGCCGCCGAGGCGAAGAGCAGCAGGGGCACAGCGGTGATCACTCCCGCCCCGATCATCAGGACGACGTGCACGGCACCCGACGATCCGAGGGCGAGACCCGGCGACGTCGATGCCACAACGATGACCTGCACGGCGGCGACGGGGAGCAGCCACAGGGTCTCGAGGGTGAGGCCCGACACGGCGTCGACCGACCGGCCGACCCTCTTCTTCACGAAACCGTAGAGTCCGAAAGAGAATGCCAGGATGAGGGCGATCCAGGGCACGGACCCGTAGCCGACCGTGAGCACACCGACGGCGATCACGCTGATACCCAGTGCGACCCACTGAGCTACGCGCAGCCGCTCCCCCAAGATCATCACACCCAGCAAGATCGTGACGATCGGGTTGATGAAGTAGCCGAGTGCCGTCTCGACGACGTGCCCGCTCGTGGCGCCGATCACGTAGGTCTGCCAGTTGACGTAGATCAGCACGCCTGCGAGGCCCATCGTGAACAGGAGGCGCGGCTGCCGCACGATGGCGATGAACGCCGGCCACGCGCGCGTGATCGTGATGACGAGCGCGCAGAACGCCAGCGAGAAGAAGATGCGCACAGCCACGATCTCGAAGGGACCCGAAGGCAGGAGCATCAAAAAGTACGCGGGCAGAAACCCCCACAACGTGTATGCGCCTACGGCGTAGAGTATGCCCGACCGCGACGGCTGGTCGTCGAGCTGCGGGGCGGATACGGGGGAAGCGGCGGGTCTGGACACTCAAGGAATGCTACCTCCGGCCTCGGTCCGCCGGGCTCGCCGCACAACGAAAAAGACCCGGATGGCAGAGCCACCCGGGTCTTTGGCTGTTTGTCGAAGGTCAGCGAACGACCACGGCGAGCACGTCGCGGGCCGACAGCACGAGAAGGTCTTCTCCGCCGTACTTGACCTCAGTTCCGCCGTACTTGGAGTAGATGACCTTGTCGCCCACGGCGACGTCGATCGGAACGCGGTTGCCGTTGTCGTCTACGCGACCGGGGCCCACGGCGACGACCTCGCCCTCTTGGGGCTTCTCTTTGGCAGTGTCAGGAATGACCAGGCCCGAGGCCGTGGTCTGCTCTGCCTCGACCTGGCGGATAACGATGCGATCCTCGAGCGGCTTGATGGAGACCGACACGGTTGACCTCTTCTTTCTTCACGTCTGTATTAGCACACTCATAACCAGAGTGCTAAGACGAGTTTAGGGGGTCGACTGGCACTCGGTCAATCCGAGTGCCAGCCGCGGCGGCACGCCGAACCCGTCTGACCGGCGTCTAGGCTGACGGGGTGAACTGGCACAGCGAATGAACTCAGACGAGCTCGGCCTGGTGATGACGTCGACGGCCCTGCGGCTGCTCGATTCGCTGCCGGCCTACGGCGACATCACCGATATCGTCGCGACTGTCGCCGCCCTTCGTCGCGACGGACATCCGGCAGACCTCGTGTCGGCGGTCCTGACGCAGTCGCGACTGCGGGCGAAGGCCACGACGAAGTTCGGCGAGTTCGCATCGCGCATGCTGTTCACCGAGGCGGGACTCGAGCAGGCCACGCGCCTGCGGGTCGCCGCCCTGCACGCCGGGCGATACCAGGCCGCCGGCATCCGGAGCGTCGCAGACCTGGGGTGCGGTATCGGGGCCGATGCCCTCGCCCTCGCCGCGCTCGACTTCGAGGTGCAGGCCGTCGAGCACGACGAAGTCACCGCGGCGATCGCCTCGTACAACCTGGCGCCGTTCTCAAACGTCTCCGTGAGCCTCGGCGACGCCGTCGACCATGACCTCTCACGCGTCGAGTCGGTCTATCTCGACCCCGCGCGACGCACGGCCGGCCACTCCGACACCCGCCGCCTCACCGATCCGAGCGACTACTCGCCGTCGCTCGACTTCGCCTTCGGCGCGGCCCGCAGCATGCCCACGGGCATCAAGCTCGGACCGGGTTTCGACCGCGACATGATTCCCGACGAAGCCGAAGCGCAGTGGATCTCGGTCGACGGCCAGCTGGTCGAGAACAGCCTGTGGTTCGGCTCGCTCGCTCGTGAGGGCATCGCCCGCAGCGCGCTCGTGCTGCGTGGCCAGCACAGCGCCGAGCTGGTCGCTGCCGGCGACAGTATCGATGCTGAGGTGGGCGAGCTCGGCACGTACCTGTACGAGCCCGACGGATCGGTGATCCGCGCCAGACTCATCGGCGACCTCGCCCGATCGTTGGGCGCTCGCATGCTGAGCGAGCAGATCGCCTACCTCAGCTCCGACGCGCTGGTCTCGTCTCCGTTCGTGGCGGCGTTCCGCGTCATCGATACGCTGCCGAGCGACGAAGCGAAGCTCAAGAAAGAGTTGCGGCGCCGGGGCATCGGGCGGCTCGAGATCAAGAAGCGCGGCGTCGACATCGACCCGGCCGTTCTGCGGCGACGACTGTCGCTGTCGGGAGAGGGCGAGGCGACCCTGGTGATGACCCGGGTCGCGGGTCGCCACACGACGATTCTCGCCGAACGGGTCTGAAAAAAGTCTCCACACGAACGAAACGCCCTCCGCCGTGGGGCGGAGGGCGTTTCGGTACTGAGACCTAGTAGCTGCTGTAGCCGGAGTTCGCAGTTCCGATGATGATGAACAGCAATACGATGCCGAAGATGATGGACAGCGCGATGCCGGCGAAACCGGTGATGATCGCGGTCAGCCAGAATCCCTTCGCGGCGGGCTCGCGCTTTTTGCCGAGGAACCCGAGAACGACGGCCCCGATCGAGAAGACCAACCCGAAACCGAACCCGAACAGCGAGACGACGATGCCGACGATACCCGCGATCATGCCGATGAGGCTGAGCGTCTTGGGGGCCGAAGCGACCGGCGAGTAGGGCTGTCCGTAGGGCGCGGCGCCATTGGGGGCCTGCGCGTACGGGTTGGCCGGGGGTGCCTGCTGGTAGCTGGGCGCTCCGTACGAGGGAGTCGACTGCTCAGACGGCGGCGTGTAGGCCGGCGCGGCGGGAGGCGTGTGGGCGGGCGGGGTGGCCGGCGCGCTCGGTGCGCCGTAGCTGGGCGACGACGGTGCGGACGGGGCCGTGGGAGGCAGCGGGGGGACCGACGGCGTGCCCTCGGTCGACGGGGTATTGGGATCAGTCATGGCACCACACTACTGAAGCCGGGTGGCCCACAGCTACGGGACACCCCGATTAGCTCGGCCGGTATCGCTTCTACGGGTCAGAACGTGGTGGGTGGCGTGGGGCCGGAGTTGACATAGACCACGAGGGCGACGAGTGCGGCGACGGTGGCGATGAGGCCGACGTACCCGAGTACGAGGCCCAGCACGGCGAGGATCATGCCGGACTGTCGACGCCGCCGAGCCTGGACGATGCCGATGTGCCCGAGCACGATGGCGACCGGCGAGATGAGCAGCACGCCGGTGATCAGCGCGAAGAGCGCCGGCAGGTTGAGGGTGCGGCGGCCTGCCGTCGGCGCCGCGGGGTGTGATGCCGGAGCTGCTGCGGGATCGGGCGAGTACGGCGCGTAGGCAGGCTGGCTCGACATGAAACCGAGCCTAGCCGACCTGGATCTCGGTGACCGGCAGGGTCGAGTCGGCTCCGAATCCGAGACCCGAGGGGGCGTGGCCGGCCATGATCAGCTGCGCGCCGAGCGCCGCGATCATGGCGCCGTTGTCGGTGCAGAGGCTGAGGGGCGGGATGCGCAGCGCGACGCCGGCGGCCGCGGCCCGAACGGCGGCGACCTCGCGGACGCGGGCGTTGGCCACGACGCCGCCGCCGAGAAGCAGCCGGGGCACACCGTACTCGGCGCACGCCGCGAGCGCCTTCGTGATCAGCACATCGACGACCGCCTCGCGGAAGCTGGCGGCGACGTCGGCGAGCGGCACGTCTTCTGCCGCATCCTGCTTCTTCTCGACCCAGCGGGCGACGGCCGTCTTGAGCCCCGAGAACGAGAAGTCGTAGCGGTGGGCGTCGTGGTCTTTGGGCAGGCTCAGTCCACGCGGAAAGCGGATCGCCCGCGGATTGCCGCCGACGGCCGCGCGGTCGATCTCGGGCCCGCCGGGGTAGGGCAGTCCCAGCAGCCTCGCGACCTTGTCGAACGCCTCTCCCGCCGCGTCATCGATGGTCTCGCCGAGCAGCTCGACGTCGGAGACCAGGTCGCGCACCAGCAGAAGAGACGTGTGCCCGCCAGAGACGAGAAGAGCGATGGTGGGGTACTGGATCTCGCCGTCGTCGCCGTCTCGGCCCGAGCCGCCTGACTCCTCCTGCGGCAGCCGCACCACGTCGGCTCCGA